>JBFXEM010000001.1:0-73142 GCA_050180135.1 Solirubrobacterales bacterium
CACCCTCGGACCCTCACCGACTCGCTCCATGCCCACCCGACCGACCTCTTGACCGCCCCGCCCCACTCCCTCCTGCCCCCCGAGCAACGCTGACCACGAACACTCCATCGTGTGTGTGCGTGGTCAGCGTTGCGCGGGGGGCTCAAACCCGCTTGGGGCGGGGCGGCGCTGCGGACGAAAAATCCGCACTCTCGTCCGCAGCCTGAGCCGGCGCCAAGAGGACGCGGAGCTCAGGCGGAGAGCTTGCGCAAGGCCGCCCGACCCTCGGCGATGCAGCGGTTGACCTTCGTGTGGGTCCAGCCCCGGCGCTCGCAAATCTCGCGGTAGGAGAAGCCGAGCGCGAACATCAGCAGCGCCGTCCGCTCGTCGGGCTTCAACTGCATCAAGGCCGCCATGAACCGCTCGACCTCCTCGGTTCGCACGACCCGCTCGGCGGGATCGGCGGTGCCGGCGGGGAGCTGGATCTCGGGACCGTCGTCCGCTTCGATCGCGGTCCGCTGACGTGCCCGGCGCTGCTTGCGCCCCTGTTCCCAGGCCCGGTGTTTGATCGCGACGTTGAGCCAGCGCACCGCGTCGACCCCGGCCGGGCCGTCGTAGGCGCGAAGGAAATCGATGCTCGCCTCCTGGAAGGCGTCCTCGGCCTCGGCCTCGCCGGGCGCGTGCCGCCGCGCCTGACGGCGCAGCGCCGCCCGGGCCTCGCTCAGCGCCTGCTCAAGGATCGCCGCCCTCCGTCCCGCCTGCTCGCTCTCTGGCTGGCTCGCCATACCCCGCCCCCGCGCACGCAGTGCGCGACACTGCGGGGTCTGGCGAGCCAGCCGGGGGCGCTGCCTCCGCCCCGGCTCGCGCCGCGATCGACGCCACGGCCGGGACCAAGGAGCGCACCCGAAGGCCGCGGCCTCACGGCCTGTGCCGGAACGGGCCCTGCCGAGCGGGGCGCAGCCGACTGACGTCGGACTCCCAGCCCCGCGCCTCGTCGCAGAGGCGGTTCACGCTCGCGGTGGCGACCCGGTAGAGCGCGGTGGTTCCCCGCTTTCGCCGGGCGACCATGTCCACGTCGCGGAGGACCCCCAGGTGCTTTGAGGTGTTCTGCTGGGACCCCCCGACCCCCACAGCGATCTCGCCGACCGGCGCCTCCCCACACCTCCGCAGGTAGTCGAGGATCAGCAGGCGCGTCGGGACGGCGAGCGCGGCGAAACGCCGCGCCACCGCCTCCGCCTCCATTGCGTCGAGCGGCGCTTTGATCGTCGCCATGTCTAGACCGTCTCCCCGGAGCCGGTCAGCCGGTTGAAGCGGAGCGCGGCCTGAGTGGCGAGGAGGACCTGGCCGTTGCGGTGCAGCAGTCCGACACCGGCAAGGTCGCGGACGGCGCGGCGAATCGCGTCGACCTGGCGGAACTCGTCGGGGTCTTCGACCATCTCGCGGGTCAGCTCACCGAGCGTCAGCTGCGCCGGATGCCGGGAGAGGACGAGGGCGAGGACGCCGGCTTCGATGGCGGTGTCCTGCTGGACGGTGGTGGCTTCGTTGCGGGCGTCGGGATCCGGGCATCCGGAATCGCACCCGTGGCTACGGTGATCTTGCATGGGAGGTTCCTTCTCCTGTGCCGGCCCCGGGGGTGTTGACGCACCCGCCGGGGCATTTATCTGGTTCCGGTCGTCAGGTAAACGGGGCGGAAAACTCTCCCCCCTGGCCGAAGGGATCGACACGGCGAAGCCGACCGTCTATACCTAGACGGAGGAGCCGTCGCCGAAAATCCTTCCGCCGACGGACTGAATAGGTTCAAAGGAAGCAATGTCAAAGATCGCCAGACGACCCCAGGTGAAGAGGGCCTCAGCCAACGACCGCTACGTGGTTCCCAATGCGGACAGCGGCGGCTGGGACATCGTCAAAGAGGGTCACCGCCGGGCGACGGGGCACGCGAAGACCAAGCAGGAGGCGATCACCCACGCCCGCCAGGCGGTCCGCAACGATGGCGGCGGCGAGCTGCGGATCGTCAACCGCGCCGGCAAGCTGACCGACTCCGACACGATCCGCCCGGCAAAACGCCGCGCCGCTTAGCGCCCGCGGACACGCAGCTTCGCCGCGCCCAGTGGGTGGGTGGTCGCGTCGAAGAAGATCAGCTCGTCGACCTCGACGCGCCCGTAGATATCCATCTGCCTGGCGAGGCGTTCGGCCTTCGTCCCCTCGGGGAGCATCGAGACCGCAATTGCCCGATCAGGGTTCTCGCTGAGAGCGGCGGTGATGTGGGCGTCCTCGGCTCCCAGCGCACTGCCGAAGACCACGGTGTCGAGCTCGTTGTCCCGCAGGCGGTCAAGGCAGTGGGAGAGGTACTCGTTGCCCTCGATCACCTCGAGCTTGTCCCTCGCCGACCCCTCGGTGACGAGCAGCGGGCGGGCGTTCGGGTCGCCGTCGATCGGCTGGCCGAACTGGTCGAGCAGGGTCCTGATCCGCTGCCGGGCCAGCTTGAAGACCGTGCCGTCGCCGGCGACGACGAGATGCAGCGCTCCGTGGAGGAAGTAGATCGGCACCTCGCCGACGCTGACCGGCGCCCTCTGGGGATCGAACTCGCAGCGCCCCCAGCGGAAGTTGTCGATGAACGGGGTGAAGCGGCCACCGTAGGCCATCGCCCAGTAGATCAAGAGGTCGTAGTTCGTGGTGAAGACCCACTCGAACTCCGCCATGACATCTCGGATCGCCTGCCGGGTCTCCCCCGGCACTTCGTCCCGATTGACGTGGACGTTCCGCACCGCCGAGCCGAGCGCGATCTGGATGCTGCGATAGCGCTCGTAAAGAGGTGCCGTGTCAATCCCGACGACCGAGCAGACGCGGATCGCGGTCAGCAGGTCGCCGAGGGCCCGCTCGAAGTTCGGGCTGCGATCGAAGAGAGCGCGGTCCTTCCTCGTTAGGTCGGCGGTGCTGGCGTGGTCGAAGAGCGTCGGATAGCCGAAGGGCTCCCAGACATGGCGACTGAGCCCGTTCCCGATCAGCAGCGTTTCCCATGGGCGACTGTCGGCGACCTCCGCCCAGGGCCGCAGCGTCCCGTCCGGGAGGTCGCTCACGAGCGGACCGCTCGGCCTACTTGCGATCCCTGGCAGGCGACTCGGAGTGGCGCGGCCCGCGCACCGTGTCAGAGTCGATCAGCTTGCCTTTCTTGTTGGCGATACGCAGCTCGCCGCCGCCCTGGCCTTTGACGATCTCCCGGCCCCGGTCGATCGCCTCGGCCTTCGTACGTGCGTGAGCACTGGCGCGTTGGTGGTCCTCTTTGACCACGTCCCAGCCGCCGCGCTCGGAGTTCGGGACCACATAACGGTCGCTGTCATTTTTCCTGGTCATATGCGCCTTCCCTAAGTATTCGCCCGTGCCCAAGCATTATGGGCGGCGAGGCGGCGTGACCGGGCGGCAGTCGTGACCGTTTTTCTAGGGGTCGATCCGCTGGAAGGGATCGAGCGTGGTGGCGGCCGCGTCGATGCCATCGACGCCGAGCCGGTAGCCGGCCCGGCTGGCGAGGTCCTGAAGCGCCTGCAGATGGTCATAGAGGAGCAGGCGCCGCTCAAAGGTCAGCGCCTCCTCGCCGACTTTCAGCGAGCGGGAGCCCAGAACGGCAGGACCGCCGCCGATGACCGCGCTCTCGGCGACCAGCACGGAGGCGCTGCCCTCGCCCTCCAGGTAGGAGCCGCGCACCTCGATCCCAAGCGCCGCCGAGGTGCTGGTGAAGACCAGCACCGACGCGCCAGCCTCGGTGACGAGCGTCTCACCGCCGACCGACATGCCCTCAACCTCGAAGGTGATCGGCAGCGGAATCGGAGCCATGCGATCACCGTAGCGCGGGCGGCGGCGAGCGCGTGCTCGCTCGGCCGGGCGATCACGACCACGACCTGACGGGAGCTCGCAGGCGCTAGTCCCGATCTGCGCAGCGCAGCGCGATCCACTCGAACTCGCCGTTGACCAGCGGGACCTCATCGGGGTAGTAGCCGGCCCAAATGTGACGTTCCCAAGACTTCCACCTATGCCTTGACGCGCGGATTCTCGACTCCGGCGTCATCCGAGCCATGCGGGCCAGGAACCCATCGCGGCGCTCGCGGTCACTCACAGGCAGCTGGGGCCAGTCGGGCGAGGGGCGGGAGACGATGCTCCCGCCCCTCTGACCGAGCTGAACCTCTGCCCTACCGCGACTCACGGCTGCGGCGCGGGCGCGCCGCCTTGACCTCGGCCGCGAGCAGCTTGATCGCCTCCCGGCCTCCCCGCGAGAACCAGCCAACCCGCCGGCTCTGCGCGATCGCCGCGTCGTCGACCAGCTCGCCGGCGATCATCGCCTCGGTGAGGATCTCCATCACCTCGCCTTCGCTGCGGGCCTTCTCGACGCGATTCCAGATGTACTCGTGGCAGGCGTCGCGGCTGGCGTAGTTGATCTTTTCCCGCTTCGCCCCCGACTTCAGCGTTTTCCGCTCGACCTCCCGCAACTGCGGCAGGGCCAACATGATCCCCGCCGCCGCGAGGCCGTCGTGATCGGCGAGCAGGACCGCCGCCACCGCCTTGGCCCGGTTGAGGCCGTGCTCCTTGCGCCCCGCCGCGCCCCGCCGCTCGATCAGCTTTACGCCGACCTTCTCGTTCGCCCGCTCGGCCGTCGCTTTGGCCGCTTTCGCCTCCTCGCGACCCTTCGCCCGGGCTGCTTTCTTCTCGTCCTCGGTGGTCGGCTTGCCAGCGCTCTCGGCCGCTTTGAGTTGTTTCTCCTCCAGCTCCCGCCTGCGCTTCAGGGCGCGGTCGACGTGGCGCTCGGCGAGGTCGCCGGCCAACTCGCGGTCGGTGATGAACCTCGTCGTGGAGACCCATTCGCCGCGATCGACCTCGACCTCGACCAGGCAGCCGGCCGCGCGGGCGTCGTCGATTTCGGGTTGGCCGAGCGAGACGGACTTCGGGACTCCAGCCATGTGGGGCATGGCCTCGTCCAGCGCCTCCAGGAGCTTGGCGCGCTTCTCCTCGTCCGCAATGACCTGATCGAGGTAGACGCTCCTCGGCTCGATCATCGGCGGCGCCTGCTCGAACTTCGCCTGTGAAACCGCGTAGAGGACGTCACCGAAGGCGTCGAGGAGGTCGTGCGCCTCCACCTCGCCCCGCTGTGCCAGCTCGCAAGTGCAGACGGCGATCTGCGGCGAGACTTCGGCGACCTTCCGCAGGTTGCGCTCGGCCTCCATCGGCACCGCCCCGCTGGCGAAGAAGGGCAGGCAGTCCTCGGGCAGCTTCAACAGCCGCTTGCGATCGCCCACGTAGCCGGCCGATTTGCCGATCCGTGCGCCGATCTTTTTGTTCGTGCCCAGGTTCTCGAGCGCGGCCAGTCGCACGATCGCCTGCGCCTCCTCGACCGGGTTCAGGTCCGCCCGGATCAGGTTCTCGGCGAGCGCCGCCGCCAAGGCCCCGTCGCCCTCTCGGATTAGGACGGGGACCTTCTTCACCCCGGCCTCTCTTGCTGCCCGCAGCCGGCGCTCGCCCGCGACCAGGATGTAGTGGGTGCCGCCGTTCGGCCTCACGGTCAGCGCCTGGGCGATGCCGTTCTGTTCGATGCTGGCGACCAGCTCGCGGTGCTGGTCGGGATCGAACTCGGTCCTCGGGTTGAAGCCGTCCTCGACCTTGATCGTGTCGATGTCGAGCACGGCCGTGCTGGGATCGCTCATCAGAGCCTCCTGTTCTGCGCCCACGCCCGATGCGTGAGCCGGTGGCCCCGACCCGCACGCGCAGCGTGCGAAAATCGGGGTCCCGGCGAGCGCAGGAGGCGCGGGGCGTGGGCGCTACAGGAGGCCCGCGGAGCGACCGCGATCGCCGAGCCGCAGAGCGCGACCCGGCGACCTCAGCCGAGCGGGTTAGCGGCGAACCGGCGCGCGGTGCTTCCCCCGCTGCTTCTTCGGGCATCCCTTCGACCCGCGCCGGCCGGCCTGCTTCTTCTTGGTCTTCGCGCAGCGACCCTTCGCCGCCGGCTTCTTCGGCTTCATCGACTCCGGCAGCACTCGCAGCCTGACCGGATCCGACTCGTTCTCGACATATGGGTAACCGCCCGCTTCGCGTACCTGGGCGCGCATTTCGTAGAAGGTCGGCCGCGTGGTGCGACGGAACGGGTAGCTCATCTCGTAGTGGCCGCCGTCGCGGGTCCGGTAGCGGCGGAACACGAGCCAGCCCTTGCCGGTCTTCACCTGCAGGACCACCGTCACGTCGTCGTTGTGGGGGCCGGGGATCTCGCCCTGAAAGAAGGCGGATTCGCCGTTGTAGACCGTGGTCTTGCGCGCCCGCAGGGTCGGCTTCACGACCGTGCGGACCCTGGCGCTCGAGCTGAGCTGGCGGGTGCCGTCGCGGTGGACCGCGATCACTTCCCGCGAGGGCCCAGCCGGAATCGGGAAGCGGTAGGCACCCCCGCCGTCGGTGAGCGCGATGCCGAGGAAGTCCCGGCCGCGGTCGGTCTCCACCCGGGTGTAGACACAGACCGGCGAGAGGGCGATCGGCCCCGAGGGACCGCGCAACGAGCCGGTGAACGTCGTCCCCTCACCCTGCTGGAGGGTCTGTTCGAGCTGGTTGCCGACGGCGGCGCTGATCAGCGAGGCGCCGGCCACCGTGGATCGCTGGCATTCATAGCCCAGCGGCGCCGTGATGGGTGCGCCGACGTTGCCCTCGGCGTCGCTCAACCACAAGCGCAGCTGGTAGTTGCCGCCCGAAGCGGGCGAGTCGAGCTCGCCGATCGCCTCGATGTTCCTGCCGCTGACGGTGGCGCGCGGCACGATCACTTTGCGGGAGCCGTCGAGGATGTCGTAGTGAGCGGCGTCGATCGGCGCACCGGCGTCGACGATGTTCTGCCAGCGCAGGTCGAAGCCGTCGGCCGCGCGCGGCGTCGCCGGCGAGGTCACCGAGAGGACCTGCGGCGCGGCGGGCGGGATCGTGTCGTGTGGGATCTGCGCGACGGCCGCCGGGCCGGTGAAGCCGACCTGATCCTCGAGCCAGACGCGGAGGCGGTAGTCGCCGGCGTTCGCCGGCCCTTCGATCCCGGTGATCGCGGTCGGGTTCGTCGCGGTGAGGACCTGCTCGGGCTTCACCACCGCGCCGGCCGCATTCAGCACCTCGTAGTGGACCTTGGCGATCGGGCTGCCCTGGTTTGGCGGCAGCGCGAACTGTGCACCGAAGCGGTCGAGGTAGCGGTTCGGGTTGGCGCTGGTGACGACCAGCCCGACCGGCGCCCCGGGCGGCGTGTTGTCGGTGTAGACCGGGCCCTGGACGCAAGACTCTGACGCGGTCCCGTTCAGGCCGACCGCCTGGCCGTAGTCCTGCGCGCACGCCTGCAGGGTGTGAACGCCATCGCCCAGGACGGCGGTATCGAGCGGGACCGAGAGGGGCCAAGGACCGCCGATCGGGCAGGGCTGGAAGACCCGCCCGTACTCGCCGTTGGCCTGCGAGGCATCGAGGTTGCAGAGGCCGCGATAGTCGTGGCGGAAGCGCTCGACGCCGTCGACGCGGAGATAGGTCCAGCGTATGCCGGACCCCTGGTCGCCATTGGTGTAGGTGACCGCCTGGCTGCCTTTTGACCACGCGCCGCTCATCAGGGTCGAGCCGTTCGTGAAGCCCACCTGCGCGTTCTGATCGTCGGAGAGGGTGAAGACGAGGGTGTTGACGTCGGCGGCGTTGAAGTTGCTGCGGTCGCAGCCAGCCGGCCGCACGCAGTTGACCTCGAAGGCGAAGCGCCAGAAGTCGGCGTTGCCACCCGGCCAGAGATGTGGCGCGAAGGTGGAGGTCGTGCCGGCGGGGGCTCCCACTCCTTGGCTGAAAATCTGGAAGCCGTTGTTGGCGAAGTCGACTCCCCAGAAGCGCGCCCGCCAGCCGTCGTTGAATGCAAGGGGCTGCCGGGTCCAACCCCCCGCCGTCTTGAAGTGGACGAACGGGGGCGTGTCCCAATAGACGAACCCGTAGGCCCCGTTGCCGGCGTTACCGCCGGCCTGGTTCTCGGCGATCCGTAGGAAGGCGGCGTTGCCGGCTGGGTCGGGGGCCGGGCCGCAGTAGTTCTCGAAGGAGAAGATGCCCCCGGGGTTCTGCGGGCTGGTGGTATTGGTCCCGGTCCCAAAGCCGTTGGAGCCGACGTTTCCGGCGCAGAGGACGGCCTTGAACTGCCCGGCGGGCGCGGCCTTGGCGGTCGCCGCCGAGATGACGGCGACGAGCAGGCAGATCGCCGCCAGGCACAGCGCGGTAAGGACTGGGCGCCGGGCGGTGGTCCTGGTCTGGGGTGGCATAGAGCTCTCCTTTGTCCTCGCCCGCGACAAGGCGGCGATTCCGAGGCGTTAGGTTCGTCTTGTCACCCCCAGACGAGGGAGCGGCGCAATGCGATACCCCCGGTGATCCGCAAACCTGATTGTTTTCCGAGCGCTCAAACAAGCTCTGACACTCAACGGCTCGGAAAGCGGCACTCATATATCCGCTTACCTAAGCCGCTAGGGCTAAAGGAGCCCGCGACGATTAGGCGGCAGCGTCGACCGGCCGCAGCGGCGGCAACGCAACCGTGTCGGGCCGATCCCAGAGCCGGTAGCCGACGCCCCAGGAGTTGATGATCATCCCGTCCGCCCCGGCCGCTTTCAGCTTCCTCCGCAGTCTGCTCGCGTGGCTCTCGAGGGTCCGCGTTTTCGCGTTGCCGTCGTGACCCCAGATGGTCGCGAGCAGCTCTTCCTTGCTGTAGACCCGGTCCGGTTTGGCCGCCAACACGGCCAGTAGCTGGAATTCTTTACGCGAGAGCTCCAGCCTGACGTCGCCCACGGTCGCGATCCTGATTTCCGGCTCGACGACCAGGGGTCCGCGGAGGAGCGCGTCCCGTTTCTCCGTTTCGGCGTTTATGGCCCCGCCGTCGAGGTCACCCCGGCAGGCGATCCGCCAGTTGTCCTCGTCCTCCTTGCGGAGATGCAGCTCCCAGTTGCCCCCTTCGCTCAGCCTGGCCTCGATCTCGCCGGCCGCCGTTTGGATCGAGACCTTCGTGAACCTGCCGGGCGCGACCAGCCTCAGCGGGGCGCCGTGGTCGATGGATGCGTCCATTGTTGTTCCTCCTTACTCGGTGACGGTGGTCGCCGAGCCGCCCGGCGGGGAGCGGAGCGAGCGGAACCCGAGCGCAGCGAGGGCGCGCAGCGAGGCCCGCGCAGCGGGCCTTTCAAGCGAGCCCGCTCCCTGCCAGGCTCGAAGCGACCACAGTCACCGAGACCGGGACCTCGGACTAGCGACCGGCTGGCTTGGAGGTGAAGGAGACCGGGAAGACGGACAGTCCCGTCGGGAGCATCGAGGCCCCCGACGGGTACGCCGTGAAGCTCAGTTGACAGGCATCCGTTCGATTGCCGACCTGCCGGCGCCGAGCTTTCCTTCGAGGTCGCCGAGCTGGTTGTCGCGCTTTCCCTGGAGGGTCGCGACCCGCGCGTTGTAGATGCGCTTGTGGTCGTTGCGCAGCTTCTGGATCGCGGCGGCGTCGTCCCGGAGGACGAGCTGCGCCGCTGAGGCCTTTGCGGCGCGGATCGCCGCCTTTTCCTTCCCGTAGGCGGCCTTGAGGTCGGCGAGTTCCTCCCGTTCGAGTTCGCCGTCGGCAACGCGTCGGTCTACACGCCGTTCGATCGCTTCCTGAAACTGGGGTTGTTGGGCCGTGGCGGCAGCGCCCTTCTGTTTGCGCAGCCGTTTGATCTCTTTGTGGAGAGCCTCGATGCGGTCGCCGAACTCCTTTTGAATGCGGGCAAACTCGGCTTCGTAGTTGGCTGCGGCCGACGCCAGGCGCGCGTCGTATTCGCTGCGCAGGCCGGCGAGTTCGCCGGACTCACTGCGGCGGATCGTTTGCGAGCTCTTCTTGAAGGCCCGGTTGGATTCATTGTTCGCCTGCGCCTTCGCGCGATTGAAGAGCGCATTCGATTTGTTCACCGCGGCCTGGTGCTTATTGTCGAGCTGGCCGTCGTAGGCGCTCTTTTGCGCCGCGGCGGTCGGCGTTCCGGCGAGCACGTCGAGCTTGTCGACGAACTTGGCGAGTGCCTTGTATTGGGCGCTGGCGGAGAACGGCGGGACTTTGGCGGCGCTGGCGGTCGAAGCTAGAAGCGCCACGGCGAGAAGGGCAACGCCAGCGAGCTGTACGAGCAAGCGCAGCCTACGGTGCGGATTCATCTTTCAGGGACTCCTTGTACGGGCGCCGGCCAGGGCGCCAGTGGATCTTGAGCGCTTCTCCCTAACCCGCTTCTTGCCCGGTCGATGCGGCAGGCTATGGCGGGGCGGATAGAGCTTGCGATGGGCGTGGGCGGCGCTGCCTCAGGGGAGAATGTCAGAGGAACCTGGGACGAGATCTGCCGAAGGCACAGGCCTGAGTCCGCGCCTTCTCCTGCTTTCAAACTGCTGTCGTCACGCCGGGTCCCCTCCGGAGATCGCCCGGCAAACCTCTACCGAAGCCCCCGTGCGCAAAGAGAATCTGGCCTCGTTGGCACCATTGTCGTTCCGTCTGACGCCGCGGCCGGTCTGGCCGGTGTCCCCACCGAGGTCTCGTCACGCGGCACACGCCGAGCCGGAGGTTTTGGCCGGGGCGGAGCGGGCGGGCGGCGCAGGGCTACGGCCGACAGCACCGCGCTGACCGCCAGGAGTACGGCGCTCGCGAGCATCACCACGTGCAAGCCGGTGACGAACGCGTCGCTCGCCTCGGCGACCAGGGCATTGCCGACCGTCGCCGGCAGGCCAGCCGCCACGTCGACCGCCCGCCCGAGCGACTCGCCGGCGGCGTCCATCCCGGCCGCGCCGACCCCGGACACCGGACCCAGCGCGCTGCTGTAGACGGCGGCGAGGATTGACCCGAGCACCGCGACCCCGAGGCCGCCGCCGAGCTCGTAGGCGGTCTCCTCGATCGAGGCCGCGTTGCCCGCTCGATCCGCCGGGACCGCGGAGATGATCACGTCGTTGGCTGCGACCAGCGCAATCTCCAGGCCAAGCCCCAGGGCGACGAACGGCAGCGCCAGCAACAGGTACTCGTCTTCGACCCCGAGCGCCAGCATCGGCAGCAGGGCTACGGTCGACAGCAGGAGCCCACCGCTGATCGTCGCCCGCGTGCCCAGCCGCCGCAGGAGCGGCGCCGCCAGCAGGCCGCCCGCGAGACCCGCGATCATCAGCGGCAGCAGGCGGACGCTGGCCGCCAGCGGCTCGAGGCCGAGCACGAGCTGGAAGTAGAGGGCGAAGAAAAGCTCCAAACCGACGAGCCCGAACATCGCCAGCAGCACGCAGCCGACGGCGATGGCGAAAGCGCGGTCGCCGAAGAGCCGCACGTCGAGCAGCGGCTCCGGCCGCGCCAGCTGGCGGCGCACGAACACCGTCAACGAGACCAGGGCCAGGGATAGCGCGACCAGAGCAGCGGGCTCGGCGAAGCCGTGGCGGGCGCCCTCCTTGATCCCGAATGCGAGTCCGAGGATGCCCACCCCGGAGAGGATCACCGCGGTCGTGTCCCACGGCGGCGGCTTGGCGGCGCGGCTCTCGGGCAGCAGCCTGAGGGCGATCGGCAGCACGATCAGCACCACCGGGACGTTGATCAGGAAGACGGCGCCCCACCACCAGTGTTCGACCAGGAAGCCGCCGACGAGGGGACCGATCGCGGCGCCGCCGGCCAGCGTCGCGCTCCAGATTCCGACCGCGGTGCGGCGCTCGTCGCGGTCCTCGAAAACGTTGCGGACGATCGACATCGTCGCCGGCAGGATCATCGCGCCACCGACGCCCATGACCGCACGGGCCCCGATCAGGACTGCGGGGGACCAGGCAAAGGCGGCGAGCACCGAGGCGAATCCGAAGACGACCAGGCCGGTGAGCAGCAGGCGCTTGCGGCCAAAGCGGTCGCCGAGCGCGCCCGAGGCGACGAGCAGCGGCGCGACCACGAGCGGGTAGACGTCGATGATCCACAGCAGCGCCACGGACGAGGGCTGCAGGTCCTCGGTCATCGCCGGGGCGGCGACGTGAAGCACCGTGACGTCGATTACGACGACGAGGACCGCGGCGCAGATCACGGCCAGCACCGTCCAGCGCCCGGCCGGGCGGGAGAGCGGACTCATGGTCTCGCCGCGCCTTCGGAATGGCCGTGCGTGGCGATCCCCTCAAACACGGTGGCGCGAAGAAGGCGCCCCGCGTCGCGGCTGCCGACGAAGCCGTCGTCAACGGCCCACCAGAGGGCGGTCAGCTGACCGCCGACCGAGCAGACGAGCCATCGCGGCGGCAGGTCCTGGCGAAAAACGCCGGCTGCCTGCCCGCGGGTGAAGTAGCGCTCGAAGCGCTGTTCCTGGGACGTGATCTCCTTGACCAGCTCGGTGTTCCGGTAGGCGCCGGGCTCGGCGAACAGCAGCGCGTAGGCCTTGCCGAGCCGCAGCGGCTCCGCGATCAGACCAGCGAAAGCGTCCAAGACCGGCGCGTCGTCGATGCCCGCCTCGTCGAAGAGTCGCTCGCAGTCGGCGAGGACGTGCTTGCTGATGCGCTCGACCAGCGCCGCCCGGTCTCCGAAGGTGCGGTGAAGCGTGGTCCGGCCGATGCCTGCAGCGGTCGCGATCTCCTGCATCGAAGAGCCGGGCTCACGGGCGAGGACACCCGCGACAGCGTCGACCAGGTTCGCTTCGTCGGACATGAACAGAAGTGTACTAGATGGAACATCTATGTTCCAGAGGCATCTCGACCACCCGTTGGCGCGTTGGGTCGAGTCGGTCCTGTGTGTCATAGCGGGCTATGGCATATAGTCCGGCCCGTGAGCGAATCGCTGCCGAGTTCAGTCCAGCGCGTGGCCCGAGCCTTGGAGGCCGCGGACCACCCATCCGCTATCGAGATCCTCGGCTCCAGCACCCACACCGCTCAAGAGGCCGCGGATGCGCTCGGTGTCGAGCAGCGGCAGATCCTGAAGTCGATGGTCTTCCGCGGCACGCCCAGCAACCGCCTGGTAGTCGTCATCGTTGGCGGCCATCGTCAGGTCGACCTCGCGCGGGTCGGCGAGGAGTTGGGCGAAGTGATCAAGCGAGCCGACCCCGACTGGGTTCAGCAGCGGACCGGCTACCCGATCGGCGGGATCCCCCCGCTCGCACACGACACTCCCTCCACCGTCTTCATCGACCGCGAGGTGCTGGGCGAGGAGACCCTCTGGGCCGGCGCGGGAAGTGCCAACGCGATGTTCCGGACGAGCGGGACGAGCCTGGCCTTGCTCACGGGTGGCGTCGTCGCCGACGTCGCCAAGCGCTGAGCCGAGGCGCGCCCCGCCCCAGCCCTACCCGGCCGCCTTCCGGAGCTCAGCCGTCTCGTCCCCTCGCACCGCCTGCGCCTCGACGTCGACGGCGACGCCGTAGATCTCGCGTGCTTCATCGGCAGTGATCAGGTCGTCGAGGACGTCGTCGAGCACCCGCTGCGGATCGCGCGCCAACGGCGAGCCGACACCGCCGCCGTTCGGCGAGACGATGCGAAGCACCCGGCCCTTCGGGATCACCCGACCCGGCTGCTTCGAGCTCAGCCGCTCGCGGCGATCCGGGTCCTCGAAGTCGAGGGCCATTTCGCTCGGCGCTCCGGAGAGACCGCCATCCATTCCCCAGGGAGCGTGCAGCTGACCGTCCGCCTCGCTGGAGAAGAACCCGTCGCTGAGGTAACGGTACTCGCGCACGCCACCCTTGCCACCGCGGAACTCCCCGTGCCCCGGAGGGTTCGCATTCAGCTGCCACTGCACACAGCGCAGCGGGAACTCGGTCTCGATCTCCTCGATCGGGGCGCAGCGGGTGTTGGCGAAGAGGGTGTCGACGGCGTCCATCCCGTCCCTCCCCCAGGTGGCGCCGTAGCTGCCCTCGTGGATGTCCATGTGGATCCAGTACTTCTCGTCCACCACGCCGCTGTAGCTGAGCACGGCGAGCGCCCCGGTGCCGGCGCAACAGAGCTCCGGAACGACCTCGGAGAACGCTTTGACCAGGGTGTCCGCGAGCGTCAGCGCCGGCAGGACGCGGGCGATCGTGGGCGCCGGGAAGGTCGGGTTGACCATCGTCCCCTTCGGCGCGATGACCTCGATCGGCCGCATCAGGCCACGATTCTGCGGTACCGCCTCGTGGTCCCAAGTGTCGATCAGAACCGAGCGGACCACGGTGAAGATGGCGCACATCACCGTCCCCTGCAGCGGCATGTTCAACGGCAGGTCATCCAGCTGCGGCGAGGTTCCGGTGAGGTCGACCTCGATCGAGTCGCCCTTGATCCGCAAGGTGACGGCGAACCGCAGGTTCTTGCTCGCGGGGTCGTCGCGCTCGTCGAAACCGTCGGCGAATCCCTCGGCGAAGTACTCGCCATCCGGGACCTTCGCGATCTCGGCGCGCAGCACCCGCTCGGAGTAATCCTCGAACCACTTCTGGGTGGCGAAGACCTCGTCCTTGCCGACCTCGTCGATCAGCGACAGCAACCGCCGGGCGCCGAGCTCGCAGGCGGCGATCTGCGCCTGCATGTCTCCGACGACGATGTCCGGGATGCGAACGTTGTCTTCGATCATCTCCCAGAGCACCGCATTGTCCTCACCCTCGCTGCGGATCTTCAGGGCGCGGAGACGAAGCCCGCAGGCCCAGTCGTCGACCGCGTCGATCACCGACGTGCCGGGCTTGGAGCAGCCGATCTCGAGGTGGTGCGCGGTCGTGCACGACCAGCCGATCAACTCGTCATCGCGGAAGATCGGCGCGAAGAAGCCGATGTCCGGCGAGTGCGACGCGCCGCGGTAGGGGTCGTTGTGGATGAAGACGTCTCCGGGTCGGATCGTGTCGCCACGTTCCTCGACGGTCTTCAGCACACCCTGCACGTACCAAGGGATCGCCCCCATCTGAAAGGGCGTCGTGTCGGCCTCGCAGAGCTGCCAGCCGTCTTTGTCGGTCAGCGCGGCGCCGATGTCCTCGGATTCCTTGATGATGATCGAGAAGCCCATGCGGATGAGTTTGCGGCTCATCTCGAGGGCGATCTGGTTGAGGCGACCCTGGACGACCTGTGCGGTGATGGGATCCATTGCTAGCTCCTTCAGGCGGATGCGCCCGCAGCGGGCGGAATCTCGATGACAAGGTTGTTGCTGGGGTCTCGTTCGACCGTGCAATCGGGCGGCACGAGGGTGGTCGAGTCGACCTGGGTGACGATCGCCGGCCCCGGCACCCGCTCGCCGACCGGCAGCTTTTCGTGGGCGTAGACGGACACGTCGACGGTGGACACGCCGTCCCCGGAGTCGAAGCTCGCGGAGGTGTCGCCGACGTGCGCCTCTTCGACGCTGCCACCCGAGACGGTTGGGGCGCTCAGCCTCGGCAGGCGGCCGGTACCGGTCAGGCGCAGGTTGACGAAGGCGATGCCCATGTCCGTGAACGCGTGGCCGAACTCCTTGCGATGGGTCTCGTGGAAGTCCTCGCTGAGGCCGGCGATCGTCTCCGCGTCGATCCGACGGGACTGAAGTGGGACTTTGAGCTCGTAGCTCTGCCCCTGGTACCGCAGGTCGGCGGCCCACTCGATCGTGATGTCCTCATCAGCGATCCCGTCTTCCCTCAGGCGTTCGCGCATCACCTCCTCTTCCGCCTCGTAGCGCCGGCCGAGCTCCTCCGGGTCGACGCCCGCCAACGGCTGCAAGTAGGACTGGGTCACGTCGTAGCGCAGGTCGGTCGTAAGCAGACCGCTTGCCGAGGTGACGCCGGGGTGCTCGGGGATGAGCACGCGGGTGATCCCCAGCAGGCGTGCGACCTCTGCCGTCTGCAGCGGACCGCCGCCGCCAAAGCCCGCGAGCAGGAAGTCACGCGGATCGAGACCACGCTCGATCGTCTTCGTGCGCAGCGCGGCCGCCATGCTCTCGTTGACGACGCGGATGATGCCCGCCGCCGTCTCCAGCAGCCCGAGGCCGAGCTTCTCGGCGACCGCGCCGACCGCCTGCTCGGCAAGGTCGGGCCGCAGCTCCAAGCCGCCGGCGAGCTCGGAGGGAAGGCGCCCGAGGACGACGTTGGCGTCGGTCACGGTGGGCTCCGTCCCGCCACGCCCGTATGCGGCCGGCCCCGGTCGAGCGCCGGCGCTGCGCGGACCGACATGCAGACCGCCGGCCTCGTCGACGTACGCGACGCTGCCGCCGCCGGCGCCGATCGTCTCGATGTCGATCATCGGCACCATGATCGGATAGCCCGCGATCCAGGTATCGCGGGAGCGCGCCTCGACCAGCCCGCGTTCCGCGACGATCCCGATGTCGGCGCTGGTCCCACCGACGTCGAGCGTCGCCAGGTACTGCTTGTCGCCGCCGGAGGCCCAGATCCCGCCCATGACCCCGCCGACCGGTCCCGACAACAGCAAGGTCACCGGCCGCTCCATCGCCGCTTCCGGCTTGGCCGTGCCGCCGTTGGACTGCATCACGTAGAGCACGTCCTCGGCGCCGATCTCGCGCAGGCGATCGTCGAGACGGCCGATGTAGGAGCGAGTGTCCGGACCGACGAACGCGTTCACCGCGGTGGTCGTGAAGCGCTCGAACTCGCGGAACTGGGGCACGACGCCGCTCGACGTGCAGACGAAGGCATCGGGCATGACCTTGCGGACGATCGCCGCCGCCTCGTCCTCGTGGTCGGGGTTCAGGTAGGAGAAGAGGAAGCAGATGGCGACCGAGTCGACTCCTTCGGCGGCGAGCTCGCGGGCGGCGTTGGCGACGGCCTCGCGGTCGAGTTCCTCGACCACCTCGCCCGAGGGCGGAACCATCCGCTGGGGAACTGGCCGGCGATGGCGTCGGCGGACCAGCGGCCGGGCCTGCCAGGGAATCTCCTGGCGGATCGAGTAGCTCATCGGGCGCTGGTGACGACCGATGTGGGTGACGTCGCGGAAGCCCTCGGTGGTGATCATCCCGACGGTCGCGCCGTTGAACTCGAGGATCGCGTTGGTGGCCACGGTCGTCCCGTGGATCAGCAGACCGATGTCCGCCGGAGCGCACCCGGCCTTGGCGGTGATTTCCTCGGTGCCACCGGCGATCGTCGCGGCCGTGTCCTCGCCACTGGAAATCTTCAGAACCCACGACTCCAGGGTTTCGGTGTCGTGAAGTATGAAGTCGGTGAAGGTTCCACCGACGTCGATACCGAGTAGCTTCATCTACGCGCTCCTAGCCTGTTTGCGGTCTTGACTTTCTGAGCCGGACGCGAGCGAGAGCAGCGCGTTCAGCATGATCTCCACGCCGAGAGCCGCGTCTGCGGTCTCTGCGTGCTCGAGCGGCGAGTGACTGATGCCGTCCCGACAGGGGACGAAGACCATCGCGCCGGGGACGTTCCTGGCGATGTGCATCGAGTCGTGGCACGACCCGGACCTCATGGTCATGTGGCGCACGCCTGCTTGGCCAGCCGCCGCATCGAGTGCGGCAATCACAGTGTCGTCCATCGGCGTGGGCATCACCCGGAAGCGCTCGGAGTGCTCGATCTGCAGGCCGTGTGCCGACGCCGAAGCCTCGGCATCGGCAAGGGCCCGCCCGATGATCTCGTCGATCTCGTCGCTGTCGGGCCCGCGAACGTCGAGGGAGAGACGCGCGGCACCGGGCACGACATTGATCAGACCGGGGTCGAGCTCGTACTCGCCGACCGTCGCCACCACGCCGGAGAGACTGGCCTTCGCAAGGTCGAAGATGTTCACCGTCAGCCGAGCCGCCTCGGCACCGGCGTCCCGGCGGATGTCCATCGGCGTACTCCCGGCGTGATCCGCGCTGCCGGTGAAGCGGACGTCGGCATGCACGATGCCGACGATCGCGTCGACGATTCCGATCGGAGTCTCGGCGTCCTGCAGCAGCCGCCCTTGCTCGATGTGAAGCTCCATCCATCCGAGCATCTGGTCGAGGGCGTTACCGCACTCGCGCCAGCGGGCGGGCTCGAACCCTGCGGCTTCCGCATGCGCCCAGAAAGGCTCCCCGTCGTCGAGGGCAGGCAGGCTCCGCAGCAGCTCCTCCGTCGTCGCCTGCGCGATGATCGCCGAACCGAGCATGGTGTGGCCGAACCCCGACCCCTCCTCCTCGATCGGGACGACGACCTGCAGCGGCAGGTCCAACCCCAGCTCGGACTCGAGCCGGCAGAGCTCGAGCGCGGCGACCACGCCGAGCGTGCCGTCGTATTTGCCGCCGTTGCGGTTGGAGTCGCAGTGCGATCCAATGCCGAAGGTCGGGACCCCGTCTGGCCGGTTGCGGGCAATCAGATTCCCGACCGGGTCCAAGCTCGCCCGGTAGCCGAGTTGCTCGAGCGCCTCGGCGAAGAAGCGAACGGTATTCGCGTACTCGGGGGTGTAGGAGTAGCGGCTGATCGCGGTCGAGGAGCGGGTGTAGTCCGGTCCGCTCACCGTCTCGAGGTCAGCTTCGATGCGCCGCGCGCTCGAGGCCCGATCGATGGTTACCGCCAAGTCTGCGCCTCCCTGGTTCGAGATTCCACGATTTGGTTCTTTGTCTGCTTGGCCCATTTGCATCAACCCATGTACGCCTGCTCGACGATCCGGTCAGCGCTGAGGTCCTCGCGTCGCAACTCGGTGACTAGACGGCCGTCGCGGATGACCAGTACCCGGTCGCAGAGATGCGCCAGGTCCTCGTACTCAACGCTGGCGACCAGGACCGCCATACCGCGCTCGCTGGCGCGCTCGACCTCGGCGAAGATCTGCTGGCGGGCGCCGATGTCCACGCCCTGAGTCGGCTCGTGGAGGATCATCACCGCGGGTTCGGTCTCGAACCACTTCGCGACCAGGATCTTCTGCTGGTTGCCACCGCTGAACGTCGAGAAGCTCGCCTCCGGAAGCGGCGGTCGCACGTCGAACTCCTCAAACAGTTCGGCCGCGCGAGCGCGCTCCTCGCGATGGCGCAGCCGCCATCCCCGGAAGTAGCGCATCAAGGTGGGCAGCGACAGGTTCTCGAGGCCGGTCGCCTCACCGACACCGCCGCGGATGGCGCGGTCGGCCGGGAGCAACGCCAGGCCCTGGCGCAGCGCCGCGCCGGGCTTCAGGCCTGAGATCTCGGTTTTGCGGCCAAGGATCTCCACCGACCCCGTCGCCGGCTCAGCTCCGACGAGCACGTAGGGAAGTTCCTCGAACCCCATCCCGACCAGTCCCGTCACGCCAAGGATTTCTCCGCGGCGAAGCGTGAACGAGATGTCCTTCAGCAGCTGACCCGAGGCGCCCTCGACCTCCAGGACGGTCTCGCCCTTCTCGCTGTGGTGCTCGGGGTAGAGCTGGCCCATCTGCCGCCCCAGGATCTGGCTGATCAGGCCCGCGGGATCCATGTCCGCGGCGTCCGAGGTCGCCACCCGGCGACCTTCACGCAGGACCGTGACCTTGTCGGCATGGTCGGTGACCTCGTCGAGGCGGTGGGTGACCATCAACACGGCGTGGCCCTCGGAGGTGGCTCGACGCACGGATACGAACAGCTCTTTGACGGCGTCCCGGGGCAGGTACACCGTGGTCTCGTCGAGGACGAGCAGGCCCTGCTCGACGTGGCTCAGGCCTTCGAGCGCCCGCACGATCGCGACGATCGCCCGATCGGCATGGGAGAGCGACTCGATCGTCGCGTCGGGATCGGCCTCGAAGCCGAATCTCTCCATGTGCTCGCGCAGGTTGCGACGTTCACGGCCCCATGGGATGCGCCAGAGACCGGTGGTTTCGTAGCGGCCAACGCGGAGGTTCTCGAGCACAGTGAGCGAGGGCACGAGGCCGAGGTCCTGATGGACGAAGGCAAACCCCAGGCCACGCGAATCGGTTGCACGAACCGGCAGCTCGTAGGGCTCCCCGCGAACCAGCATCTCGCCGGCGGGCTCGGGGCGGTGGTAGCCCGTGAGCACCTTGATGAAGGTCGACTTCCCCGAGCCGTTTTGGCCGAGCAGCGCGTGGACCTCGCCGCCGAGCAGGTCGACCGAGAACTCGTCGAGAACCTTGCGGGCCCCGAACGACTTCGAGAGCCCGCGCACCTGCACCACGGGCGGGCCCGCCACCGCCGCATCGGCGGTGGATACTCCCGAGCCTTGCGGCTCGGGAGTATCTTCGCTCGTGCTTATTCGACCTGCCATAGCTTCTTGTAGTTGGATTTGAAGTCCGTGGTTCCGTACCACGATTCTTCGCTTGCATCGAGGTCGATTTCGTCGAGGTTTTCCTCGGTGAACATCCGCAGCGGAATGTTCTCGTCGTCGACGGGAGGCTGGCCGGAAAGGACACGGAGCGACTGGTCCGCAAGCCCCCAGCCCAGCCAGGTGTACGCGCCGCCGACATCGGCGGCCATGGTGTCACCCTGGGCCATCATTTCCACTACGGCCGGGGTGGCGTTCAGGCTCACTACCCTGACGTCCGGTTTATTCGCCTGTTCGACGGCCGGCACCACGGTGATCGCCATGCCGTCGTAGAGCGGCATCAGGTATTTCGCATCGGGATTCGAAAGCAGCGTCGACCGCGTCAGCGTCGGCAGACGCTTTCCCCAGTCGGCGATTGCCACGTTTTCGATGTTGAAGTCACAGTCCGGGCAGAGCTCGTCGAACTCGTTTTCGATACCCGCGAGCTCGTCTTCGCCGCTGGTCACTTCTTCGGAGACGAAGATCGTGCCCTTCGCATCCCCCTCGCTGTCGGCGATCACGTAGTCGGCCATCAGCGCGCCGGCGCATGAGTAACAGGACGTACCGGAAGCGGCGACGGTCGGCAGCTGGACCTTCCCGGGGTCGCCGTTGATCGCTTCGATCACTTTGACACCGGCACGATCGGCGTCGGCGACGGCGCCCGCGACGAGTTTGGGAGAGATCGACATCAGGACGACCGCGTCGTAGTTCTGCGAGATCGCCGTTTCCATCCCGCGGTTGAATTCCGACACCTGGCCCTTACCGTCGAACAGGTCGACCTGAACGCCGCCTTCTTTGGCGCCTTCGGACATCGCGTTGTAGATGTTTTCGACCACGGGGATCTTCGCGTCTACCGCGATGTAGAGAACTTTTTTGCCATCCGCTTTCTTCGCATCGAAGGCCGGGCCCGGCTGTTCCCATTTCGGTTCGACCATCGCCGCCTGCAGCCGTTCCCTGGCGGTCTCCACCGCGGAGTCGCCGCCGCCTTCGCTCGAACTGGTGCCTTCGGATCCAGCCGTCTCCGAGCCGGAGCTGCCCGAATCCGAATCGCTCGAGCCGCAGGCCGCGAGAAACAGCACAGTCAGAAGCGCCATCAGCGCGAGCAAAGTGCGGTAGGCGCCGGTCCTGCGCCGACTGGCTCGGGGAACGCCCCTCTTATCGGTGTTCGACATCAATCTCTCCTTTTGGTTTGACTTTCGGCCTTCCCAGGCCGGACGGCTTCATCCACGTCTTCGGCTTTCCCGTAACCGAACTGTCAGCCGCCCGCGCGAGCGCGGGCGACGAGCTTCGCGAACGTGACTGCGATGATCAGCGAGGCGCCGTAGAAAAACTGTTCGACCCAGCCGATCGCTCCGAGGAGCTGCAGTCCGGTAATGCCGGTGACCAGGAAGTAGACGGCCACGAACGCACCCCAGGGGTTGAATCGCCCTGGGACGATGGCGGTGGCGCCGAGGTATGCGGCAGCGAAGGCCGGCAGCAGGTAGCTGGGGCCGACACTGGGATCCGAGCCCCCCAAGGTTCCGGCCAGGACAACGCCGGCGAGAGCGGCGAAGAAGCCGGAGAAGACGAGTGACCCGACGCGTAGCTGGTCGACGCGCAGACCGGTCAGACGACCGACCTCGCGACCGGCGCCGACGAAGTAGAGATAACGCCCAAGGGGCGTGTACGAGTACACGTACCAGATGAGGATGGTCAGGAACAAGCCGAACCAGAAGGCCATCTGAATCCCGAGGAACTGGTCGCGGGCGAGTTCGACCAGTCCGCGATCAATGCCACTGATGGTCGAGTTCTCCACGCCAATTGCGATCCCGGCGAGCAGGGTCCCCATGCCGAGCGTGACGACCAAGGACTCGACCCCGACGACGACGACGAAGAAGGCGTTGATGAAGCCGACGACGATTCCTGCCAGCAGGGCGATCAACACCGCGAGCACGATCGGCCAGCCCATGGTCACGTTGAGCCAGCCGACCAGGGTGAGCGAAAGGCCGAGCATGCCGGCGACCGACAGGTCGTACTCCCCGGCGCTCAGAGGAACGATCAAGCTGAGAGTGAGGATCAGCAGCACCGCCTGGGACCCAAAGATGGTCTGGAAGTTCGAGGCGGTGAGAAACGTGTCCGGCTTGAGGATGCCGAAGATCGCGATCAGGGCGATCCAGGCCAGCACCAAGGCGAACCGGTAGCTGAAGTCGACGACGATTTTCCGGCGAGCGGGCGCGGAAGGCTCGCTCTGCTACGGTTCGTTTGTTGGCGCGGTTGTAGCCAAGTTCACTGTTGTCTATTCCCCTGTGCCGCTTGCGGCACATCCAGGTGGGTTATATCAGACCCACGTTGACAGATGCAATAGTCCAGTTAGGCAATTGCTGCCCTAAGACATAGGGACACGTGCTTTAGGCGTAGCTGTACAAGCCGCGGTTCGCCTTCCTGCCGTTCAGCCCGGCGGAAACCAGACGCTGCAGGAGCGGCGGCGGGGCGAAGAGCTGCTCGCGATGCTCGGCGTAGAGCGTCTCCGCCACGCCCATCACGGTGTCGAGCCCGATCAGGTCCGCGAGGGCAAGTGGCCCCATCGGGTGGGCACAGCCCTCGACCATCCCCTTGTCGATGTCCTCTGCGGAAGCCAGGCCCTGTTCGAGCATGCGGATCGCGGACAGCAGGTAGGGGATCAGCAGCGCGTTGACGGTGAAGCCGGCCCGGTCGGGAGCGACGATCGGGTCCTTGCCCAACCGGTCACGGGCAAAGGTGGATGCGCGCTCGACCGCCCGTGGGGCAGTCAGCAGCGACGGGATCACCTCGACCAGCGAGAGCACCGGCACCGGGTTGAAGAAGTGGAGGCCGAGGACCTGCGGCGCCCGGTCGCCAACCACGCTGCCGAGCTCGACGATCGGGATCGAGGAGGTGTTCGAGCAGAGCAGCGCGTCGGGGGACGTGACGATCTCACTCAGGGCCCGGAAGACGCCGAGCTTGACCCCCTTGTTCTCGACGACGGCCTCGACCACGAGATCGCGGTCGGCGAGATCCTCCAGCGTGTCGCCCGTCCGCAACCTCGCGAGCGCGGTCCCGACCGTGGCCGCCTCGAGCTTGCCGCGGTCGACCGCCTTGTTCAACGACCTCTCGATTCGGCTGCGAGCGGCCGTGGCGGCCCCCTCGTCGGCCTCAACGAGGACGACGTCGAGGCCGGCGCGGACACAGACCTCGGCGACCCCGGAGCCCATGATGCCGCCGCCGACCACCCCGACCTTGTCGATCTCCGCCATCGCCGCCGCGGACCTCAGGCGCCGGCCTGCTCGTCGACGCCGTCGACGATGAACTTGATGATGTCCTCGGTGCGGGTGCCGGGGCCGAACACCTCGGTCACACCGACCCGCTTCAGCTGCGCCGCGTCCTCCTCGGGAATCGTGCCGCCGACCAGGAAGAGCACGTCCTCGCGATCGTTTTCGCGCAACAGCGTGCAGAGGTCTTCCGCGTACTCCATGTGGGCGCCGGAGAGGCTGGAGAGTCCCAGCACTTGGGCGTCCTCTTGAATCACCGCGCGCAGGATCGACTCCGGCGTCTGGAAGATGCCGGTGTAGACAACCTCCATCCCGGCGTCGCGCAGGGAGCGGGCCACGACCTTGGCGCCACGGTCGTGGCCGTCGAGTCCGGGCTTGGCGACGACGACCTTGATCGGCGGGGCCTGGGGGCTGCTGGTGGTTGAACCACTCATGTCGGTTCTCCTTTCGTGACCTAGAAGACGGTCGAGGGTTGGTACTCGCCCCAGACCGAGCGCAGGACGTCGCAGATCTCGCCGACCGTGGCGCGAGCCCTGACTGCCTCCTCGATCAAAGGCATGCGGTTGTGGTGAAGGTCTCCAGCAACCTGCTCGAGCTCGCGCAGAGCTTTCGCCACCCGCGCCTCCTCGCGCGAGCGCTTGACCTCGGCAAGCCGCTTCATCTGTCGCTCCCCCACCCCGGAATCGAGCCTGAACAGCTCGATGCCGCCGGTCGAACGGTCGTCGTCGATGAAGTCGTTGACGCCGACGATCTTCCTTTCGCCGCGCTCCAGGGAAAGCTGGTGTTCCCAGGCGGAATCGGCGATCAGCTGGTTCGCGTAGCCGTTTTCGACCGCTGCGATCATCCCGCCCATCTCGTCGATTCGGCCGATCAGCTCGGACGCTTCCTCCTCGATCTGGGAGGTCAGCGACTCGACGTAGTAGGAGCCGGCGAGCGGGTCGACGACGTCGCCGGCGCCGCTCTCCTCGAGGATGATCTGCTGGGTCCGCACGGCGACCTTGATCGCCTCCTCGGAGGGGATCGCGAAGGCCTCGTCGAGCGAGTTGGTGTGCAGCGACTGGGTGCCGCCGAAGACCGCGGCGAGCGCCTGGATCGCGGTCCGGGCGACGTTGTTGAGCGGCTGCTGGGCGGTCAGCGAGACGCCGGCCGTCTGGCAATGGGCACGCATCAACCAGGAGCGCGGGTCGCTGCACTTGAGCCGCTCGCGCATCAACCGCGCCCAGAGCCGCCGCGCAGCGCGCAACTTCGAGGCCTCCTCGAGGAAGTCGTTGTGGACGTCCCAGAAGAAGGAGACGCGAGGCGCCAGGGTGTCGGGATCGATGCCGCGTTCTTTGGCCCGTTCGAGGTAGCAGAGCGCCGCGCTGATCGTCAGCGCCACCTCCTGCACGGCAGTCGCCCCGGCCTCGCGGATGTGGTACCCGCAGGCGTTCAACGGGTTGAACCGGGGCATCACCTGGGCGCCGTACTCCATCGTGTCGACGACCAGCTCGGTCGCCGGGACCGGCGGGTAGACGAACTCGTTCTGCGCCGTGTACTCCTTGAGGATGTCGTTCTGCGTGGTCCCGGTGAGCTTGTCGCCGGAGATCCCGCGCTCGTCGCCGACCACCCGGTACATCGCCAGCAGCACCGCGGCCGAGGCGTTGATCGTCAGCGAGGTCGAGACTTCCTCGAGCGGGATCCCGTCGAACAGCGCGTGGGCGTCGACGACGGTGTCGACCGCGACGCCGATTTTGCCGATCTCGCGCCGGTAGACCTCGTGGTCGGAGTCGTAGCCGAGCAGGGTCGGAAGGTCGAAGTCGGTCGAGAGCCCGGTCTCGCCGTGCGCGAGCAGGTACTTGTAGCGACCGTTGGTGTCCTCGGCCTGGCCGAAGCCGGCGACCTGGCGGATCGTCCAGGGCCGGCCGCGGTACATGCTCGCGTGCGGTCCGCGGGTGTAGGGGTACTCGCCGGGCAGGCCGATGTCCTCGACCGGGTCGATGCCCTCGAGGTCAGCCGGGGTGTAGATGTCGCGCACCGGCGAGCCGCCGAGCGTCTTGAATTCCTCGCTGCGCGGGCTCATCCGCTCGTGGTCCTTGGCGAGGCGCTGCTCGCGCCACTCCTCGACGCGCTGTTTGTCGATCGTCGGCGACTGCTCCGCCGCTACGTTGTCCATCTCTTTGCTGCCTCCTCCAGGATCGTTTTGACCGCGCTGCCGAGGTCAAGGTCTTGTTGCGGGATTTCGTCGGCGCAGGAACGGGTCCAGGCCTCCGCGATCAGCGCCGCCTCCCGGGCGCGCTTGTGTGCTCGCAGCTCGTCGATGCCGCCGTCGCTCTGCAGGCGCTGCCAGCGCTCGTCGACCGCGGTCCGAAACTCGTCGACCCCCACCCCTTCGGTGGCGATCGTGGTCGTCACGTAGAACTCGCGGCCAAGGGTGAGGCGCAGGTGGCGGACCGTCTCCGGGGCGCCAGGGCGGTCGGCCATGTTGACGACGACCATGTCGGCGACCTCCATCAGGCCGGCCTTGATCGCCTGCACCGCGTCGCCGAGGCCCGGCACCGTGACCAGGGCGATCGTGTCGGCGAGCTCGGCGATCGCGACCTCGGTCTGCCCGGCGCCGACCGTCTCGATCAGGATCACGTCGAAGGAGCCGGAGAGCTCGAGCAGGCGGGCGACGTTGCGGGTGGCGCCGGCGATCGCACCATGCGATCCGCGGCTCGCGAGGCTGCGCACGAAGACGTCTTCTCGTCCCATCAGGTGGGTCTCCATCCGCAGCCGGTCGCCGAGTACGGCGCCGCCGGTGATCGGGCTCGAGGGGTCGATCGCCAGCACCGCGACCCGCGCCCCCGCCTCCGAGTAGGACTCGATCAGGCGCCCGGTCAGGGTGCTCTTGCCGGCGCCCGGGGGCCCGGTGATCCCGACCACGTGGACCGGCAGCTCGGGTGGCGGCAGCGTGACCTGCCAAGGCGGGCTGTTCTCGATCCGGGTTATGGCTCGTGCGAGCGGGCCCCAACCGCCACTGGTGGCGTGCTTCTCCAGCAACGCCTGAAACTCAGTTTGCCCGTACAAGTTCGATCTCCCCGTCGAGGATCTGCTGGCGGATGACGGCCTTCGCCGACTTGCCGATTCCGGTCGAAGGCAACTCCTCGACGACGGCTGCGCCAGACGGGCGCTTGAACGACGCGAGGTCGCGGCGGCAGTGCTCGAGGATCGCCGTGGCATCGAGCTCGCTTCCGTTCGCCGGAACGACGACGACCACCGGCGTCTCACCCCAGCGCTCGTCGGGGATACCGACGACGGCAGCGGTGGTGACCGCGGGGTGCCGGCAGGCGACGGCCTCGATCTCGGCCGGCGCGATGTTGAGGCCGCCGCTGATGATCAGGTCCTTGAGGCGGCCGGTCAGATAGACGCGACCGTCCTCGTCGAATCGTCCGATGTCGCCGGTCCGCATCGCCCCATCAGGCATCCGCGCCGACGCCGTCGCCTCGGGGTCGCCGAGGTAGCCGAGCATCTTCGAGGGGCTCTTGCAAGCGAGCTCCCCGGCTCCACCGTCGAGGATCTCCCCGCCCTTCTCGTCGATCGCGATCAGCCCAGAGCTGGGAAAGGGAACGCCGACTGAACTCGGGACCTGGCGCAGGAGACGGTCGCTGGCGGCGGTGATCGTCAGCAGCTCGGTCATGCCGTAGAACTGGTGCGTCTCCACGTCCGGCAGGGCGTCCCACCACCGTTCGAGCAGGCTGACGGGCATCGGCTCGGAGGCGAACGACACCCAGTGAAGCCCGGCCAGATCCTCGTGCGGGGCCTGGTCGAGCAACCTCGCCATCACGGTTGGGACCGCGTTCAGGGCCGTCGCCTCGCGAGCCGCTCTGGCGACCCGCTCGGCGTCGAAGCCGGGCAGCACGTCGAGCGCGCCGCCGGTGCAGAGCGTTGGCAGCACCTGCTCCGGAACCGAGGCGTAGAAGGGAAGAAATGCGACGTTGCGGTCGCGGGGGCCGAACGGCAGCCCTGCGGCCATCTGCAGAGCCGCGTGAAGCAGCGTCCCCTGCGAATGAACGACACCCTTGGGGCGGCCGGTGCTGCCGCTGGTCAGGAGGATGCAAGCGGGTGAGCTTGGCCCGAGGCGGGGAAGGTAGCCCGACCTGCCGGCTGGCAGCTTGTCGAGCGACCAAACCGGGAGCTCCTCGGCGATCGTCTCGCGCACCTCGCCGTCGACCTTGCCGGCAATCAAGCCGCTGGCCTCGACCAGCGCGAGCTGCTCGCGCGTCGCGCCGGCGTCGAGCATCGCGTTGATCGGGACGACGACGCAGCCGGCGCGCATGATCCCGAAGTAGGCCGCGAGGTAGGCCGGCTCGTTCGCGCCCAAGAGCGCAACCCGGTCGCCCTGGGCAAGACCGAGATCCTTCGTCAGGTGCTGGGAAATATTCCCGGCGCGCTCCCAGAGCTCCCCATAGGTCCAGACGACACCGTCGCCGATGACCGCCGGCCAGCTCGACTGCGCCCGGGCGACGGCGGCGATCCAAGCGACCAGCGTCTGCGGCGTCCTCGCTGCGCTCACCTCAGCTCGCCTTGTTGTCTCGGGTCGTGGTGGAGACGACGATCGTCGCGCTCGCACGGGCTGCCAGGATCGGCTCGCTGGCCTGAAGCTTTCCCTGCTCGTCGACCGAAGCGACCTTGTGGATCTCGGCGGCAATGCGCCGGCTGCTGCGACCGCGCTCGACGACTCGGGCCCGGCCTTCGATGAAGTCACCGACCCGCAGCGGCGCCAGGAACTCGACCATGTCGTAGGCGACGCAGAGACCCTCGTCACCGCCCTCGCGCAGCGCCAGCTCGGTCTCGAGATCGGCGAAGATCTCCATCGATTTCGAGCCAGCCGCGATCCCACCGGCGTAGCGGGCGTCGGCGGGGGCGAGCCGCAACCTGATCACCGACTCGAACTCATCGGTCGAGCTGGGTGCCACGTCTTGGCTCTGGGTCAAGGTGCCGCCTTGGCTCCCGGCCGTCGCGAGCCCCTCGATCTCGACCTGAGCGCCGCCGATCAGACCGCTGACCTCGACCAGCGTCGAGGCCGGGTAGTGGCCGTGCAACCGAGCCCGAAAGCAAGTGCCGATGTCCGCAAGGGCAGCTGAGTAGGCCGCCAGATCGGTGACGAAGGTCCGCAGGTGCAAGAGGTCTCCGGGGTTACCGCCGATTTCCTCCAGGCTGGCGATTACCTTCGCGAGGGCCGAGTCGAACTCGGCGGTGAAGCCCTCCTTCGCCTCGATGACTTCTGGCTTGGCGGTGTGCCCAGCTAGTGCGATCACCTTCCCCGCACGGGCGGCCCGGTTGTAGCCGGGCTGCGGGCCAGCGAGGGTTACGGCAGATTGGCGATGCGTGTACTGGTTGTCCATGTCAGAAGATGGCTCCACTGTTCGTTTGTCCGCCCCGAAAAACAGCCGACACAGAGCTACCGGCACTCTGCATCGGCCATTATTTGCCCCATGCTACTAGGTCAAATGGGATCGTGCTCGCAGCCTGCGTGGGCAGGCGAGATCAGGGGACTCGACGTCGCCCGCGCCTTCTGCGCGATGGATAGTCGGCAGATCGCAATCGGACCGTGACAAGCCCAGCGATCTGTGACAAAGTTGAACCGATGAGCTATGACGAAACCCAGGGCGGCGAGATCGAGTGCTTCGTCGGAGACGGCCGCAAAATAAGCCTCTATTCCCCAGTCGGCCCTGCGAGCTGCGATCGCTGCGGGGAGACCGCCAACGACGTCGAGTACATGGTCTATGACAAAGGCGAGCCGCAGGCGAGCGGGGGGCTGTGCGGTCTCTGCCTGATCGCCGCCCTGCCGGCAGAGCGGAAGGCTGGCTGACCGATGGCTGCGATCAATCTCACCCGGATCTACACGCGCCTCGGCGACGGCGGCGAGACCCACCTGGGCGACATGAGTCGCGTCCCCAAGACGCATCCACGACTCGAGGCCTACGGAACGATCGACGAGCTGAACGCGCACGTCGGCGCGGCGATCGCCGGCGGCGGACTGAGCGAGGAGCACGCGCGTTGGATGGCGCGCATCCAGAACGATCTGTTCGACCTCGGCGCGGACCTCTCGCTGCCGCCAACCACCGAGGGCGAGCAGAAGCTCCGGGTACTGCCGTCGCAGACCGAATGGCTCGAGGGTTGCTGCGACGAGGCCAACTCTGACCTCGAGCCCCTGCGCTCATTCGTCCTTCCCGGCGGCAGTCCCGCCGCGGCCGCCCTTCATATCTGCCGCACGGTCTCCCGTCGGGCCGAGCGGCGAGCGATCCTCGTCGAGGATGGGAATCCCGAGGTCGTCCGCTATCTCAATCGCCTCTCGGACCTTTTCTTCATCCTCGCTCGCGTCGCGAACGCGGGCGGAACCGAACCGCTCTGGCAGCCCGGCGCGTCTCAGGACTGAACCACGGGGAGGGGAATCTCGTCGGCGACCGGCGCGAAATGCCGCGCCACCATCGGCTCCGAAACCGCTGCAAGGCTGGTTGGATCCCAGCGCGGACGCCGGTCCTTGTCGACGAGCACCGCGCGGATCCCCTCGGGTAGGTCGTGCGTCGATAGGAAGGCGCTGGAGACGCGGAAGTCCTGCTCCAGGCATTCCTCCACCGCCGCCATCGAGCGCGCCCGTCGAATCGCCTCGAGCGTCACCTTGAGCGCGAGCGGCGACATCAAGCCGATCTCCGCGGCCGCCGCATGCGCCGCTGGGTCCGGGTGCCGCTCGAGCGCGGCGACGATTCCCTCAACCGAGTCGTGGGAGTAGCACGAGTCGATCCAAGCCTCTCTCGCCGGCAATGTCAGTTCATCCGACTCCCCGTCGACAGGGGCCGGTCGCAAGCTTCCCAAAGCCGCCTCGACGTCGCCCGCACTCAGCGCCTCCACCAGAAGATGGTGAGCCTCAGTTGGTGCGATGGCGTCCGCCAGCCCGCAGTGGATCGCATCGCGCGCGCCGATCACCTCTCCCGTGAGCGCGAGGTGGATCCCGGACTCGCCCGGTGCCCTCGCCAACAGGAAGGATCCACCGACGTCGGGGGCGAGGCCGATCTTCACCTCCGGCATGGCGATCGCGGCGCCAGGCACGACGAGACGATGGCTGGCATGCCCGGCCAAGCCGATCCCCCCACCCATCACGACCCCCTCCATGAGCGCGACGATCGGCTTCGGGTAGCGCGCGATCCGCGCGTTGAGTTCGTACTCCCGACGCCAGAACTCGCGCGCCACCTGTGGTTCGCCGGCCCGAATCGAATCGCGGACCAGGATTACATCGCCGCCGGCGCAGAAGCCGCGCTGGCCCGCTCCCCGCAGGAATACGCACGAGACCTCGTCGTCGCGCCGCCAATCCTCCAGGGCGCCCGTCAGCGCCTGCACCATCGCGAGGCTGAGGGAGTTGATCGCCTCTGGGCGGTTGAGGGTCAGCACCCCGAGTCGCCCTGCCCTCTCCACAATGACCTGTTCCGTCATCCGGAAAGTGACCCTATCGCTTATCCCTTTGCGGCCTAAGGTGCTGGGACTTTCGTGCGCGGTTTAGGGACCCGCGGGACCGATACGATCTTCTCCATGCAAACCATCCGGCTGAACACGGTTACCGGCGTTCCGGTCTTCAGGCAGATCATCGAGCAGATCACCTACATGATCGAGATGGGTCAGCTGAACAACGGCGACCGGCTGCCCAGCAGCCGGATGCTGGCCGACAACCTGCACGTCAACCGCAACACCGTCGCCCGCGCCTACGGCGAGCTTCGCAACCGCGGCCTAGTCAGCCGCCAGGGGCGCCACGGGATGGTCGTCCGCTCGGCTGAGAGCGCCCGCGAGCGGATGGCCGCCCGCGAGAGCGCCCACGCGATCCTCGGCACCGCGGTCACCCGCTGCATCGAGCTTGGCCTGCCAGCCGAGGAAATCGCCTCGCTCGCCTACCAGCAGAGCCTCCACGCCGAGCGGACCGAGGTCCAGCTCTCCTTCGTCGAGTGCAACGTCGAGCGCGCCGACGCCTTCGCCGCCGAGCTCGGCGGAGCGCTTGAGGCGCCGATCAACCCCCTCGTCCTCGGCTCAATCGACGCCACCGACGTGCGGGGGCAGGATCTCGTCATCACCACCTTCTTCCACCTCTCCGAAGTCCGCCGCCTGGTCCGCGAGCTGGCGCCCGAGGATCCGCCCGAGGTGCTGGCGATCGTCGTCGCCCCACACGTGAAAACGCTAGTGCGGCTGAGCCAAATCCCCGCCGACCACCGGATCGGGATCTACTACACGACCGACGACCAGGCGCAGGCGCTGCGCCAGTCGCTGACCGACACCGGGGTGACGGAGATCGACGTGATCTCCGGCCCCGACGACCCGGCGATCGCCGGCTGCGACCTGGTGATCGTGCCGAGCGAGAGCCCCGAGCTGGCCAAGGAGCTCGACGGCAAGGTGCCGCTGCTCGAGTACGGCAACGTGCTCGACGCCGGCTCGATCAAGATGGTCTCCGACGTGGTCGACGAAGTCCGCGAGCGCAAGGGCGACGTCGGTGGCGTCACCGCGACCGAGGACCTCGTCACCCAATCCTGAGATCCCAGCGTCGATAGCTCGTTCGCTCCTGCCAGGAGCAGGTCACGGGGAGCCCATGGCGGTGGCCTCGGTGCGATTCGAGCCGCGAGCTGCCCAGACTCGATCAGTCCGACCAGCCGTTCGGCGATTTGCTCGTAGGCCGGCGGCGCCGACGCGCCGCACGATCACATGCTGTAGTGACATAGCCCCCGCGTTAACAATTGACCCAAGTAGCTATGTCAATACAATAACGGAGCGATGAGCGCCGAAGCACCGAGATCCAACGCCCTGCCCGAGCCCGTGCGGCGCGTCGCCGACGCGCTCGAAGCGGTCGGCCTCGCCGCCGAGATCCGCCTCGTCGACAAGCGCACCCACACCGTCGAGGAGGCGGCGAGCGCGCTCGGGGTCGAGCCGCGGCAGATCGTCAAGTCGATGGTCTTCCGCGGCCGGCGGGAGGACCGGCTGGTGCTGGTCGTGCTCGCCGGCGACCGCCAGGTCGACCTCGCCAAGGTCACCGCCAAGCTCGGCGAAAACGTCGTCCGCGCCGACCCCGACTGGGTCCGCGAGCGGACCGGCTTCGCCATCGGCGGCATCCCGCCGCTCGCCCACGCAACCCCGGCGACCGTCCTCGTCGACGCCGGCATCCCCGGCGACGACGACCTCTGGGCTGGCGCCGGAACCTCCCGCGCCCTCTTCCGCGCCAGCGGCCACCAACTGCGCGTGGCCATCGGCGGCACTGTCGCCGACGTCGGCTGCTAGGCGACTCGCCCCGGCTAGACGAACGCCCGTGCCGCCTCGCCGATTGCCTGGTCAAGGATCTCGAGCCCTTGAGCGAGCTGCGCTGGGGTCGTGGTCAGTGCAGGGGCGAGCCGCAGGGTGCCGCCGAGGTCGCCGCCGAGCTGGACGACATTGACGTGCAGACCGAGGTCGAGGCAGCGGGCGGTGACCGCGGCGCCGAGCTCGGGCGCCGCGGCCTTCGTCTCCGGGTCGAGGACGAACTCGAGCCCCAGCATCAGGCCGCGGCCGCGGACGTCGCCAATCACCGCGTGGCGCATCTTCAGTTCGTTCAGCCCGCCGGCCAGCTGGGCGCCCTTGACCCGCACCTGCGCCGCCATCTCCTCGCGCTCGAGCACGTCGAGCACGGTGTTGCCGACGGCGGCGGCGAGCGGGTCGGAGACGTGGGTGGTGAAGAAGAGGTAGCCGAGCTCGTGCCCGCGCTGCTCGATCTCGGCGCTGGTAATGACGGCGGCCACCGGCAGCCCCGCCCCGAGCGTCTTCGAGAGGGTGAGGACGTCTGGGACGAAGCCCTCCGCTTCAAAGGCGTACATCGCGCCTGTGCGACAGAGGGCGGTCTGCGCTTCGTCGAGGATCAGCAGCATGCCGCGCTCGTGGCACTTGCGCTGCAGCGCCGCCAGGTAGCCGCGGGGCGGGACGATCACGCCGCCGCTCGAGAGGATCGGCTCGACGATGCAGGCGGCGAGGCTGCCGCACGACTCCTGGTCGATCTGGGCGAAGCTGAATTCGAGCTGCTCCTGCCAGTCGAGCTGGCCGTGGGCGTCGGTGAAGTCGGGGCGGTAGCCGTAGGGGGTCGGGATCGCGAAGTTGCCCGGGACCGAGGGGCCGTAGCCGCGGCGCGGGGTCGAGTAGGTGGCGTTGGCGACGCCGAGCGTCATCCCGTGCCAGGAGCGGCTGAAGGAGACGACCTCGTGCTTGCCGGTGACCAGCTTTGCCAGCCGCAGCGCCGCCTCGTTCGACTCGGCCCCGGTGCTCAGCAGCAGCACCCGCTCGAGCGGATCGGGCAGCGACTCGGCGAGGCGGCGCGAGAGCTCGACCACCGGCCGGCTCAGCATGCCGCTAAAGAGGTGCGAGAGGTTCTCGCTTGCGGTCCGGACGATGGCGGTGATCGCCGGGTGCGAGTGGCCCAGGATCGCGCTCATCTGGCCCGAGGTGAAGTCGAGCACCTCGCGGCCGTCGTTGAGGTGGAGGACGCTGCCCGCGGCCCGCTCGACGATCACAGGCGAGAACGAGGAGGTGTAGCGGAGGACGTGGCGGCCGGCTTCGGCCCAGAAGTCGGCGTCATCGGAGGTGCCGATGGGCGCGGCGGTGGCGGTGGACGGGACGGGAGCGATTGCAGTCGGGTTGGTCATGGGCACCACGCTAGGCGTCATAACCGTTCATGTCCATCGACTTTTCCTGCCCTTGCTATTAAGTTTATCCGCACAATGCTCGACCCTCGCCGCCTCCGCCTGCTCGTCACCCTGGAGTCGCTCGGGACCGTCCGCGCCGTCGCCGCCGCGGTTTCGATGAGCCCCTCGGCGGTCTCGCAGCAGCTCGGCGTGCTCGAGACCGAAAGCGGGATCAAGCTGCTCGAGCGGCACGGCCGCTCGGTCCGCCTGACCCCCGCAGGCCATGCGCTGGCGGCCAGCGGGGTCGAGATTCTCGACCGGATCGCCAGTGCCGAAGAGGAGCTGCGGGCCTGGCAGGGAGCCGCCGGGGTTGTCCGAGTCGGCACCTTCACCAGCGCCCTCACCGCCTTCGTCATCGCGGCGGCCGGGCGGGTCGAGGCCGCCCACGAGGGCTTGCGGGTCAGCCTCAGCGAGCTGCCGCCGGAGCTACTCGTGCAGTCACTGGCGCGGGGCGAGGTCGACCTCGCCGTGGTCGGCGACTACGGCGACGGCTCGAGCCCCTACCCGGCCGAGCTCGACCTGACGCCGCTGGTCACCGACCGCCTGCTGGCGATCCTCCCCGCCGGCCACCCGCTCGCCGGCGAGGTCGTCACCTTCGAGCAGTTGCGCGGCGAGCGCTGGCTGCTCGACGGCACCGACCTCGAGCGCCACGTCGTCGCCCAGTGCCGCCGCGCCGGCCTCGAGCCGGCGGTCGCGGGCCGGATCGCCAGCCACGTGCCGCTGATGCAGGCGGTCGCGGTCGGGCTCGGGGTGACGGTCCTGCCCTCGCTGGCGGTCGAGCCGCGGCCGGCCGGGGTGGTGAGCTGCCCGCTGGAGCCGGCCAGCGGCCGCAACCTCGCGGTCCTGGTCCGCCCCGAGGCAGCGCGGCGCGACTCGATAGTCGTCGCCCGCGAAGCGATCGTCGCCACCGCCGAGGAGAAGTTGGCCCGCCTCCGGGCTTGATGTGCATCTGTACATGAAATGGCCTACTTCCTAGCCCTGCAGGCGATCGTCGTCGAGGCCTTCGCGCCGTCCCCGAGCCGGGTGTAGATCCGCGTCAGGTTGCCTCGTTCCACCTCGATAACGCCTAGCGGCTCGGCGCGTTCTGGACGATGAACGAGATGATGTCTTCGGTCCGGGTGCCGGGGCCGAAGACCTCGGTGACGCCTACCTGTTTCAGTGCCTCCGCGTCCTCCTCGGGGATCGTGCCGCCGACCAGGAAGAGGACGTCTGAGCGGTCGCTCGCGGCCAGCAGCTTGCAGAGGTCCTTGGCGTACTCCATGTGGGCGCCGGAGAGGCTCGAGAGTCCGAGAACCGCCGCGTCCTCCTGGATCACCGCCCGCAGGATCGAGTCCGGGGTCTGGTAGATGCCGGTGTAGACGACCTCCATCCCGGCGTCCCGCAGGGCGCGGGCGACGACCTTGGCGCCGCGGTCGTGGCCGTCGAGCCCCGGCTTGGCGACGATCACCTTGATCGGCGGGGCTTGGGTCCCGCCGGCGGTTGGGCTGGTCATGGGTAAGTGCTCCTTTCGTGGCCTAGAAGACCGTCGAGGGCTGGTAGAGGCCCCAGGCGTTGCGGAGGACGTCGGTGATCTCTTCGACCGTGGCCCGGGCGCGGACCGCCTCCTCGATCTCCGGCATCCGGTTGTGGTGCAGGTCGCCGGCCACCGCCTCGAGCTCGCGCAGCGCTTGCGCGACCCGTTTCTCCTCGCGGGAGGCCTTCACTTCCTTCAGCCGCTTGATCTGCCGCTCCCCGACCCCGGGGTCGGGGCGGAAGAGCTCGACGCCCCCGGTCGAGCGGTCGTCGTCGACGAACTCGTTGACACCGACCGTGATCCGGTCGTTCGACTCGAGCGCGATCTGCTGTTCCCAGGCGGAGTCGGCGATCAGCTGGTTCGCGTAGCCGGTTTCGATCGCCGGGATCATGCCGCCCATCTCGTCGATCCGCTTGATCAGCTCGAGCGCTTCCTCCTCGATCCGCGAGGTCAGCGACTCGATGTAGTACGAGCCCCCGAGCGGGTCGACGACGTCGGCGACACCGGTCTCGTGCAGGATCAGCTGCTGGGTCCGGACCGCGACCTTGATCGCTTCCTCGGAGGGGATCGCGAAGGCCTCGTCGAGCGAGTTGGTGTGCAGCGACTGGGTGCCACCGAGGATGCTCGCCAGCGCCTGGATCGCGGTCCGGGCGACGTTGTTGAGCGGCTGCTGCGCGGTCAGCGAGACGCCCGCAGTCTGGCAGTGGGCCCGCATCAGCCAGGAGCGCGGATCGGTGCACTTCAGCCGCTCGCGGGTCAGGCGCGCCCAGAGGCGACGGGCGGCCCGCATCTTCGCGATCTCCTCGAGGAAGTCGTTGTGGACGTCCCAGAAGAAGGAGACCCGCGGCGCCAAGGTGTCGGGGTGGATGCCGCGTTCCTGCCCCAGTTCGAGGTAACAGAGGGCGGCGCTGAGGGTCAGCCCGACCTCCTGCACGGCGGTCGCCCCGGCGTCGCGGATGTGGTACCCGCAGGCGTTCAGCGGGTTGAAGCGGGGCATCACCTTGGCGCCGTACTCCATCGTGTCGACGACCAGCTCGGCCGCTTTCGCGGGCGGGAAGATGAACTCGTTCTGCGCGGTGTACTCCTTGAGGATGTCGTTCTGCGTCGTGCCGGTCAGCTGGCTGCCGGCGATTCCGCGTTCGTCGCCGACCACCCGGTACATCGCCAACAGGATCGCCGCCGAGGCGTTGATCGTCAGCGAGGTCGAGACTTCCTCCAGCGGGATCCCGTCGAACAGGGCGTGGAAGTCGACGACGGTGTCGACGGCGACGCCGATCTTGCCGATCTCGCGGTGGTACTCGGGATGGTCGGAGTCGTAGCCGAGCAGGGTCGGCAGGTCGAAGTCGGTCGAGAGCCCGGTCTCGCCGTGGGCGAGCAGGTACTTGTAGCGGCCATTGGTGTCCTCGGCCTGCCCGAAGCCGGCGACCTGGCGGATCGTCCACGGCCGGCCGCGATACATGCTCGCGTGGGGGCCGCGGGTGAAGGGGTACTCGCCCGGCAGGCCGATGTCCTTGACCGGGTCGATGTCCTTGACGTCGTCCTCGGTGTAGACGTCGTCGATGTCGAGGCCGGAGAGCGTTTTGAACTCCTCGCGCCGGGGGGATATGCGCTCGTAATCCTTGCTGAGTCGCTCCTCCTTCCACTTCTCGACGCGGTCGGACTTGGTGGCTGGCTTCTTGACTGCGTTTACGTCGTCCATCTGCGTGCTGCCTCCCTCAGGATGCGTTTGACCGCGCTGTTCAGGTCGAGGTTCTCTTCGGTTGGTTCGTCGGCGCAGGAGCGGGTCCAGGCCTCGGCGATCAGGGCCGCCTCGCGGGCGCGCTTGCGGGCGCGCAGCTCGGTCAGTCCCTCGTCCTCCTGCAGGCGACCCCAGCGCTGCTCGAGCGCGTCCCGCAGCTCCGGCACCCCGACCCCTTCGGTGGCGATCGTCGTCGTGACCGGGAAGTCGCGGCCCATGCTGAGCCGCAGGTGGCGGACGGTCTCGGGGGCGCCGGGGCGGTCGGCCATATTGACGACGACCATGTCGGCGACCTCCATCAGGCCGGCCTTGATCGCCTGCACCGCGTCGCCGAGACCGGGCACCGTTACGAGGGCGATGGTGTCGGCCAGCTCGGCGATCGCGACCTCGGTCTGGCCGGCGCCGACCGTCTCGATCAGGATCACGTCGAAGGAGCCGGAGAGCTCGAGCAGCCGCGCGACGTTGCGGGTCGCGCCGGCGATCGCGCCGTGCGAGCCGCGGCTGGCGAGGCTGCGCACGAAGACGTCCTCGCGCCCCATCAGGTGGGTCTCCATCCGCAGCCGGTCGCCGAGGACCGCGCCGCCGCTGATCGGGCTCGAGGGGTCGATCGCGAGCACCGCGACGCGGGCGCCGGCGTCGGCGTAGGCCTCGATCAGGCGGCCGGTCAGGGTGCTCTTGCCGGCCCCGGGGGGGCCGGTGATCCCGACCACCTGGACCGGCTGCGACGGCGGCGGCAGCGTCACCTGCCAGGGCGGGCTGTTCTCGATCCGCGTGATCGCCCGGGCCAGCGCGCCCCAGCCCGGCTTCTCGCGGTGCTCGGCGATCAGCCCCTGGATGTCAGTTTGCCCGTACAAGCTCGATCTCCCCGTCGAGGATCTGTTTGCGGATCAGCCCCTTGTCGGACTTGCCGATCCCGATCGACGGCATCGCGTCGATCACGGCGGCTCCCGAAGGGCGCTTGAAGGAGCTGAGTTCCTCGCGGCAGTGGCTCAGCAAGGCGCCGGCGTCGAGCCCGTTGCTGCCTGCGGCGGCGACCGCGACCACCACCGGGGTCTCGCCCCAGCGCTGGTCGGGGATGCCGACGACGGCGGCGGCGCTGACCGCGGGGTGGCGGCAGGCGACCGCCTCGATCTCAGCCGGGGCGATGTTCAAGCCGCCGCTGATGATCAGATCCTTGAGCCGGCCGGTGAGGAAGACCCGGCCCTCCTCGTCGACGCGGCCGAGGTCACCGGTCCGCATCGAGCCGTCAGGGGTCCAGGCGGCGGCGGTCGTCGCCTCGTCGCCGTAGTAGCCGAGCATCCGCGCCGGGCTGCGGCAGATCAGCTCGCCGGGGGTGCCTTCGGTGATCTCGGCGCCGGCCTCATCGATGGCGACGACCCGCGAGCTTGGGAAGCTGACCCCGACCGTGGTCGGCTGCTCGCGCAGCATCCGGTCGCTGGCGACGGTCATCGGCAGCACCTCGGTCATCCCGTAGAACTGGTGGGTCTCGACGTTCGGCAGCGCGTCCCACCAACGCTGCAGGAGGCTGACCGGCATCGGCTCAGAGGCGAAAAGGATCCAGCGCAGGTTGGCGAGGTTCTCGAGCGGTGCCTTGTCGAGCAGCCGCGACATGATCGTCGGCACGGTGTCGAAGTTGGTGCAGTCGCGGGCGGCGAGGGCGACGCGCTCAGCGTCGAAGCGGGGCAGCACCCGGACCGAGCCGCCGGTCGCCAAGGTCGGCAAGATCTGCTCGCCGACCGCGGTGTAGAAGGGAAGGAAGGCGAGGTTACGGTCCTCGGGCCCGTAGGGGAGCGCGGTCGCCATCTGCAGCGTCGCGTGGAGCAGCGTCCCCTGGGTGTGGACGACGCCCTTCGGCCAGCCGGTGCTGCCGCTGGTGAGCAGGATCGAGGCCGGACTCGAGGGGCCGAGGTTCGGCAGGTAGCAGTTGCCGTCACTGGCGAGCCCGCGCATCGAGAAGGTCGGCAGCGTCTCAGCCAGGCCGTCGCGCATCTCGTCGTCGACCTCGCCGACGATCACTGCCGCCGCCTCGACCAGGGCGAGCTGGTCACGGATCGCCGGCACGTCGAGCATCACGTTGAGCGGGACGACGACGCAGCCAGCCCGCATGACTCCGAAGTAAACGGCGAGGTAGGCGGGCTCGTTGGTGCCGGCGATCGCCACCCGGTCGCCGGGCTGCAGCTTCAGGTCGTGGAGCAGGTGGTGGGCGATGCCGCGGGCGCGGTCCCAGAACTCGGTGTAGCTCCACTGCTCCTCGTGGGTGACGATGGCGGGGCGGCGGCCCTGGGCGCGGGCGACGGCGGCGATCCAGGCGACCAGGGTTTGCGGGGCCTTGCTGCCGGCCATCTCAGGTACCGGCCTCGCTCTCGGTGACGCCGACGACGATGGTGACGCTGGCCCGGGCAGCGAGCACGCGCTCTTCGGAGGTGAGGATGCCGCGATCGTCGACCGCCAGCACCTTGTAGATCTCGGTCGCGATGCGGCGGCTGGTGCGGCCGCGCTCGACCACCCGAGCGCGACCCTCGACGAAGTCGCCAACCCGCAGGGGGGCGAGGAACTCGACCATGTCGTAGGCGACGCACAGACCCTCGTCGCCGCCCTCGCGCAGGGCCAGCTCGGTCTCCAGGTCGGCGAAGATCTCCATCGCTTTCGAGCCGGCCGCGATGCCGCCGGCGTAGCGCGCGTCGGCGGGGCTGAGCCGCAGACGGATCACCGCGTCTTCGGACTTGGGGGTGGCCGAGGCGGCCGGGGTTGGGACCGCCTCGGCCGTCTTGCCGCGGGGGGCAGCGGCAAGACCCTCGACCTCGACCCCGGCGCCCCCGATCAGGGCACTGACCTCGACCAGAGTCGAGGCAGGGTAGTGCGAGCCGAGGTGCTCGCGGTAGGCCTCGCCGACGGCGGGGCCGGCGTCGGCGTAAGCCGCGAGGTCGGTGACGAAGATGCGGAGCACCAGCAGGTCGGTTGGCTCGCCGCCGGCCGCCTCGAGCGCGGCGACGAGACGCTCGAGGGCGGAGCCGAACTCAGCCGCGAAGCCCTCGCCGGCGGAGATCACCTCCGGCTCGGCGGTCTGGCCGGCGAGCGCCAGCACACCGCCAGCGGCCGCGGCATCGTGGTAGCCGGGCTGGCGACCGGACAGGTTGACGCTCATTTCAGGCTGTCTCCAATCGTTCTCTGGTCGTCATCTGACGGTCCCCCAACGGGACACCGAAAGTGGCAGGACTTTGTCGTCATTTGTGTCCTGTCAAGTTGTTCGACTTTTATCATAGATCGGTAGGTCATAACATACCCACCCCTTCTTACCTAGCCCTTCTGGTGGATCGCCGAGCCGTCACGACGGCGGCATCCGCAGGGCGCCGTCGGTGGACGACCTCTCCGTTCGACCGCGATCCGCAGCGGGCCGGGCTCGGCGGCCGTGGCGACCGCACTCTCGGCCGAGGCGGCGTCGGCCACGTCGACCTCGACCGGCAGGCCGTCGAGGTCCTCGGCGAGTCTCGCAGCGCGATCCACCGCCAGGTCGGCGACCACGACCTCGGCGCCCTTCTCGGCGAGGCGGCGAACGGTCGCCGCCCCCAGCCCAGCCCAGAGGCGTCGCCGAAAACGACGGCCACTGTTCGCCTCATCTTCATCCCTCCCCTATCAGCTGAGAATAGCCTATGTCATTGGGTCATAAGTCTCTAAAGACAGCGCTCGATTGGCACGAGAACGTTCAGAGCAGAGCGGAAATGGTGATGAGACGATCGCGGATGCACTCGCCCCCGGATTGATCGCCCAAGCGATCGAGCGGGTCTACAGCGTGCCCGGGAGTCACATGAAGCCGCTCTGGCATGCCCTTGACGCACGCGGCGTCCGGATCGTCACCGCCCGCGACGAGCGCGCCGCCGTTCACATGGCACGGCTGAAGCGAAATTGAGCAACCGGTTGGCGGTCGCGATACTCACCGCCGGTCCCGGCATCACCAACGACGTGACCGGCCTCGGCGCGGCATATCTCGACCGGGCGCCGGTACTGATCGTCAGCACCCGTGCGCCGCTGCTCCAGGACGGGATGAGAGCACTCGAGGAAGTCGAACCAGCTCGCCGTCGTCCGTCCGCTTTGCCGCGCTGCCCACGCGGTCCTCGATCCGCGCCACGCGCTGCCTCGCCTCGACCTGGCGATCTCGGCGGCGATCGGCGACGACGGACCGCCCGGGCCTGCCTACTTTGAGCTTCCTTCCGACCTCTTCATCGCCCCCGTGCCGCGGGCCTACACGGAGATCGATCCGCCCACCTGCGCGCAGCATCCGGGTCCCGGCGCCGGCCGACGTCGAGGAAGCCGCCGAGCTGCTCCGCTCCACCCGGCGCCCGCTGGTGATCGCCGGACGCGAGGCGCTGGCCGCGACCGAGGTCATACCCCGATTCATCGACCAAGCTGGAGCGGCCTACCTCGACCCGCGAGCGAGCCGCGACGGGTCTTCGAGCGCGATCGGGTCCTCGTCCCGGCGACCAGGGCGAGGACGATGGCGGAGGGGGACCTGGTCGTCCCCTTGGGTCGCCGACTCGACTTTCGAGCTCGGGTACGGCTCGCCGGTCGTCTTCCGTGCTGCGAAGGCGTTCCTCCGTATCGGCCGCGGATCCGAGGACGTCAGCGCGAACCGCCGCGGCGACGTCGACCTGCGCGGTGACGTCGGCCTCGCACTCGCGGCGCTGTTGAGCGTCGGCATCTCCACCGACGACCGCGACGACGGCTGGCTGGCCGAGGTGATTGCGGGGAATCAGCGCAAGGCCGAGCGCCTCGAAGAGCGCATGGCGACCGCGACAGAGCTGGACGACGGCCTCCACCCGCACCAACTCCTTGCCGCGGTCAATCGCATCGTCGACGAGGAGACGATCGTGATCGCAGACGGCGGCGACATCCTCTCCTGGTCCGCACGGGCCTCCGCGCCCCTACCTATCTCGACCTCAGCGCCTTCGGCTGCCTCGGTACGGGGATCCCGTACGCCGTCGCCGCCTCGCTCAGTAATCCGACCCGTCGGGTGATCCTCGTGGTGGGCGACGGCTTCTTCGGCCTCAACGACGATGGAGCTGGAGACGGTCGCTCGCGAAGGGGCGCGAATCCTCGCCGTCGTCGCCGACAACCGCGCCTGGAACATCGAACGGGCTGACCAACTCGAGAACTACGGCGGCGAGGTGCTGGGGACCGAACTCTCGAGCTGCGACTTCGGCATGCTGGCCCGTGCGCTCGGCGTGAGCGGCGAGAAAGTCAAGCGCGCCGCCGATTTCGACGCGGCGCTCGCCCGTGTGCTCGACGAAATGCCAGCCGTCGTCGACGTGAAGGTCAGCCGCGAGCGGCGGTCCGCCGACACCAAGAGCGGCCTCGCAGTCGTTCCTCCCGCCACGCCCCGAGCGCCTGGGACCGCGACGAGCGCGCCTGGCTCGAGGAAGCGGGCTAGGAAATTGATCCGCCGCGCCTGCCTGGGCGGCCAGCAGGTGTAGTTCGTCGGCGCCGCCAGTGGACGGCCGTTAGCCTCTCGATCCCGGCCGGCGGCGGCGACCAGACCGCGGGCAGCCTCTGTGGACCGTGCCTGATCGCCTTGCTGCGGGAGGTGACGGAGACAGCATAGACCTGCCCTCAGCGTTCGCGAAGCTCGGCCGTCTTCTCCTCGAGCACCGCCGTGGCCTCGAGGTCAAGGGCGACCCCGTAGATGTCACGAGCTTCCTCTGGTGTGATCAGCTCGTCCAGGACGTCATTGAGAACGCGCTGCGGATCGCGGGCGAGCGGGGAACCTACGCCGCCACCATTGGGTGAGACGATTCGGAGCACGCGGCCCTCGGCGATCGACCGTCCCGGCTGCTTCGAGGTGAGACGTTCGGCGCGCTCGGGATCGTCATGGTCCAGCGCCATTTCGCTCGGCGAGCCTGGCAGACCGCCGTCAAGCCCCCACGGTGCATGGAGCTGCCCGTCGGCCTCGCTGGAGAAGAAACCGTCATTGAGGTACTGATACTCGCGGATACCGCCCTTGCCGCCGCGGAACTCGCCGTGGCCCGGAGGATTATCGTTCAGCTGCCATTGGACGCAGCGGAGCGGAAACTCGGTCTCGATCTCCTCGATCGGGGCGCAGCGTGTATTGGCGAAGAGGGTATCCACGGCGTCCATCCCGTCCCTGCCCCAGGTGGCGCCGTAACTGCCCTCGTGAATGTCCATGTGGATCCAGTATTTCTCGCCAATGACACCGCTGTAGCTGAGTACGGCAAGCGCACCGGTGCCGGCGCAACACAGCTCCGGTACCACCTCGGCGAACGCTTTCACCAAGGTGTCGGAGAGCGACAGCGCCGGCAGCGCCCGCGCCAGCGTCGGCGCCGGAAAGCTCGGATTGACGAGGCTACCCTTGGGTGCGACGACCTTAATCGGCCGGACAAGCCCGCGGTTCTGAGGAACCGCCTCGTGGTCACTGGTGTCGAGCAACACCGACCTCACCACAGTGAAGATCGCGCACATCGCGGTCCCCTGCAGTGGCATGTTCAACGGCAGGTTGTCAAGCTGCGGCGAGGTTCCGGTAAGGTCGATCTCCAGGGTCTCGCCCTGGACCCGCAGAGTGACCGCGAAACGGAGGTTCTTACTTGCCGGATCGTCGAGCTCGTCGAATCCATCGGCGAAACCCTCGGCGAAGTACTCGCCGTCGGGGACCTTCGCGATCTCTGAGCGCAGCATTCGTTCGGAATAGTCCTCGAACCACTTCTGCGTCGCGAAGACGTCATCCTTCCCGACCTCGTCCATCAGCGTCAGGAGTCGCTGGGCGCCGAGTTCGCAGGCCGCGATCTGGGCCTGCATGTCGCCGATGACGACGTCCGGAATACGGACATTGTCTTCGATCATCTGCCAAAGAACCTCGTTGTCTCGACCCTCGCTGCGAATCTTCAGGCCACGGAAGCGCAACCCGCACGCCCACTCGTCGACGGCGTCGATCACCGACGTACCGGGCTTGGAGCAGCCGACCTCGAGGTGGTGTGCGGTAGTGCAGGACCACCCGATGAGCTCGTCTTTCCGGAAGATCGGGGCGAAAAAGCCGACGTCGGGGCCATGCGAGGCGCCGAGGTACGGATCGTTGTGAACAAAGATGTCACCGGGCCGGATCGTGTCGCCGCGCTCGTCGATCATCTTCAACACACCCTGCACATACCAAGGGATCGCGCCCATCTGGAAGGGCGTGGTATCAGCCTCGCAGAGCTGCCAACCGTCCTTGTCAGTCAGCGCCGCACCGATGTCCTCGGATTCCTTGATGATGATCGAGAAGCCCATTCGGATGAGTTTGCGGCTCATCTCCAGCGCGATCTGGTTGAGGCGGCCCTGGATGACTTGTGCGGTTATGGGATCCATGGTGGCTCCTTACGCGAGGCCCGCCCCGGGCGGGATCTCGATGATGAGATTGTTGTGGGGGTCGCGCTCGACCGTGCAGTCCGGCGGTACGAGCGTCGTCGAGTCGATCTGGGTGACGATCGCCGGTCCCGGCACGCTCTCGCCAACCGGCAGCTTCTCGTGGGTGTAGACCGGAACGTCCACGGTGTAGACGCCACGCTCCGACTCGAAGGTCGCTGCGGTGTCGGCGACATGGGCGTCCTCGATGCTGCCGCCCTCGACCGTCGGCGCGATCAGCCGCGGCAGCCGGCCGGTGCCGGTGAGGCGGAGGTTGACAAAGGCGATGTCCATCCCGGGGAAGGCGTGGCCGAACTCCCGCCGGTGGGCCTCATGGAAGGCCTCGCCGAGCCTGAACGGCGTGTCCGCGTCAATCCGGCTCGTCTCGAGCGGAACCTTGAGCTCGTAGCTCTGCCCTTGGTAACGAAGATCGGCGGCCCATTCGATCGCCATGTCGTCGTCGGCGATCCCGTCCTCTCGCAGCCGCTCACGCATCGCCTGCTCTTCGGCCTCGTATCGGCGCGCTAGCTCGGCCGGATCGATGTCGGCCAGCGGCTGCAGGTAGGATTGGGTGACGTCGTAGCGCAGGTCGGTAGTGAGCAGCCCACTGGCGGAGGTGACGCCGGGGTGCTCGGGGATCAATACCCGGGTGATCCCGAGGAGGCGGGCGACCTCAGCCGTCTGCAGAGGACCCCCGCCTCCGAACCCAGCGAGCAGGAAGTCCCGCGGGTCGAGGCCACGCTCGATCGTCTTCGTGCGCAGGGCGGCGGCCATGTTCTCGTTGACGACGCGGACGATGCCGGCCGCCGTCTCCAATGGATCGAGGCCCAGCCGCTCGGCGACCCGTCCAACCGCTTCCTCGGCAAGGTCGCGCCGCAGTTGCAGGCCGCCAGCGAGCTCGGCCGGGAGACGGCCGAGAACGACGTTAGCGTCAGTCACGGTGGGCTCGCTGCCGCCGCGGGCGTAGGCAGCGGGTCCAGGGAGCGCGCCCGCGCTGCGAGGACCGACGTGCAGGCCGCCGGCCTCGTCGACGTAGGCGATGCTGCCGCCACCGGCGCCGATCGTCTCAATGTCGATCATCGGCACCATGATCGGGTAGCCGGCGATCCAAGTATCGCGCGAGCGCGCCTCGACCAACCCGGATTCGGCGACGATCCCAATATCCGCACTTGTCCCGCCGACATCGAGCGTCGCCAGAAATGGGGCATTTCCGCCCGAAGCCCAGATTCCGCCCATGACACCGCCGACCGGACCGGAGAGCAGCAGCGTCACGGGCCGTTCCATCGCCGCCTCCGGTTTCGCCGTGCCGCCGTTCGATTGCATCACGTAAAGGACATCCTCGGCGCCGATCTCGCGCAGGCGCTCGTCGAGACGACCGATGTAAGAGCGGGTGACGGGGCCGACAAAGGCGTTGACCGCGGTCGTCGTAAAACGCTCGAACTCGCGAAACTGCGGAACGACCCCGCTGGAGGTGCAGACGAAGGCATCGGGCATCTCTTCACGGACGATCTGCGCCGCCTCGTCCTCGTGGGCGGAGTTCAAGTAGGAAAATAGAAAGCAGATGGCGACGGAGTCGACGCCCTCCGCCTTCAGGTCGCGGGCGGCGCGGGCGACCGCGTCGCGGTCGAGCGCCGTGATCACCTCGCCCGACGGCGGAATCATCCGCTGGGGCACGGGCCGCCGGTGGCGCCTCAGCACTAATGGCCGAGCCTGCCAGGGGATCTCCTGCCGAATCGAGTAGCTCATCGGGCGCTGGTGGCGACCGATGTGGGTGACGTCGCGAAATCCCTCTGTGGTGATCATCCCGACGGTTGCGCCCTTGAACTCGAGGATGGCGTTGGTTGCCACGGTCGTGCCGTGGATCAGGAGTCCGATATCCGAGGGGCTGCATGCCGCCAGGCGAGTGATCTCCTCGGTTCCCTCCGCGATCGTGGCAGCCGTATCCTCGCCGCTCGAGATCTTCAGGACCCAGGACTCACGCGTCTGCGTGTCGTGGAGGATGAAGTCCGTGAAGGTTCCACCGACGTCGATGCCGAGTAGCTTCATTCAGCGCTCCTTAGCGTTATTTGCGGTCGTTCATTGGCTCGCTGGACGCGAGCGAAAGGAGCGCGTTGAGCATGATCTCCGCGCCCAGGGCAGCATCGGCCGGATCGGCGTACTCGCGGGGCGAGTGGCTGATCCCGTCTCGACAGGGAACGAAAACCATCGCGGCCGACACGTGTCTGGCGATGTGCATGGTGTCATGGCACGCCCCCGATCTCATGGTCAAATGGGGGATGCTTAAGCGTTGCGCCGCGCCTTCGAGAGCGTCGACCACTCGGCCGTCCATTGGGGTCGGCGCGACCCGCGACCGCTCTGAGTGCTCGACCCGCATCCCGAGCGCGGCCGCTGACGCCTGCGCATTGGCAAGCGCCTTGTCGAGTACTTCGTCGACCTCGACGCCATCGGGGCCGCGCACGTCGAGGGAGAGTCGCGCGGAACCGGGAACGACGTTGATCAGTCCGGGATCGAGATCGAGCTCGCCCACCGTGGCAACTACTCCGGAGCGGCTGGCCCTGGCAAGCTCGGTAATTTCGAGGGCGAGCCGGGCCGCCTCGATGCCGGCGTCGCGCCGGATCCCCATCGGCGTCGCACCTGCATGGTCGGCGCTCCCGTGAATCGTGACGTCGGCGTGGACGATGCCGACGATCCTGTCGACGATGCCGATGGGTACTTCGGCGTCCTGCAGGACCCTGCCCTGCTCGATGTGAAGCTCGAGCCAGCCAAGCATCTGCTCGAGCGGGGCCCGACACTCGCGCCAGCGGTCAGGCTCGAAGCCGGCCGCTTCGGCGTGCGACCAGAAGGACTTGCCGTCGTCGATCGCCCTGAGTTCCCGCAGGTCGACCTCCTCGACTGCCTGGGCCATGATCGCCGAGCCGAGCATTGCGTGGCCGAACCCGGAGGCCTCCTCCTCAACCGGGACGACCACTTGCAACGGCAGGCCGAGGTTCAGTTCGGAATCGAGCCGACACAGCTCGAGCGCCGCGACCACGCCCAGGGTGCCGTCGTATCTGCCGCCGTTGCGGTTGGAGTCGCAGTGCGACCCCACGCCATAGGTAGGCTCACCGTCCGGGCGGTTCCGCGCGATGAAATTGCCGACCGGATCCTCCTGAGTCTCGTAACCGAGCTCTTCGAGTGCGGTAGCGAAGTAGCCGACGGTATTCGTATACTCCGGCGTGAACGCATAGCGGCAAATGGCGGTCGGCGAGCGGGTGTAACGGGGTCGGCTCACCTCGTCGAGGACCTCTTCAATCCGGCGCGCGCTGCGGGCGCGATCGATCTTCACCGCGGGTTCGACAGCGTCCGGCTCAAGCGTGTCCCCTTCCTGTGAAATTCCCATATGACCCATGAGATTAGGCTATATCATCACGGTCTGTGACGTCAAGTGGAAGCCCAAGTCCACCGTTTTGGCTGTCACTACTGTGCCATTTATGAGCAACTCGGGCACCGTCCGCTCAAGCCACGTAGGAGCGCTCGACGATTCGATCCGCGCTGAGGTCGTCGCGGCGAAGCTCCGCGACCTGGCGACCCTCGCGAACCACGATCACGCGGTCGCACAGGTGCGCCAGATCCTCGTACTCGACGCTGGCGACGACGACCGCCATCCCACGCTCGCTGGCGCGCTCCACCTCGGCAAAGATCTGCTGGCGGGCGCCGATGTCGACACCCTGCGTTGGCTCGTGCAGGACCATTACCTCAGGGGCCGTCTCAAACCACTTCGCGACCAGAATCTTCTGCTGGTTGCCGCCGCTGAAGGTAGAGAAGCGCGCGTCGGGCGCCGGCGGTCGGACGTCGAAGTCACGGAAGAGCTCGATCGTCCGGTCCCGCTCGCGCCGGTGCCGCAGCCTGCCTCGCTGCATGTAGCGCCGGAGGGTGGGGAGCGTCAGGTTTTCCCGGCCGCTGGCCTCGCCGACACCGCCCCGCAGCGCGCGGTCGGCCGGTAAGAGCGCCATCCCTTGATGTAGCGCGGCGCCCGGATTGAGATTCGACAGCTTGATGCTCCGGCCATGGATCTCGATCGAGCCGCTCGCCGGCTCCGCCCCGACGAGAACGTAGGGAAGTTCTTCGAACCCCATCCCGACGAGTCCGGTGACGCCAAGGATTTCGCCGCGTCGGAGGGTGAAGGAGATGTCCCGGAGGCGCCGTCCAGTGAGACCGTCGACCCTCAGGACCGTATCCCCCTTTTCGCTGTGGTGCTCCGGATATAGCTGCCCCATCTGACGGCCGAGAATCTGGTGGATCAGCTCGGCCTGACCAACCTCCGCGGCGGTCGAGGTCGCGACCCCACGGCCCTCCCGCAAGACGGTGACCTTGTCGGCAAGCTCGGTGACCTCGTCGAGGCGGTGCGTGACCATCAGGACCGCATGGCCCTCGGCCGTTGCGCGCCGCACCGACACGAACAGCTCCTGTACAGCATCTCGCGGCAGATAGGCCGTCGTCTCGTCGAGGACGAGCAGTCCCTGCTCGACGTCGCCGAGCTCTTCCAGCGCTCGCACGATCGCGACGATCGCCCGGTCGGCATGCGAGAGAGAGCGGACCGTCGCGTCGGGGTCCGCTTTGAACCCAAACCGCTCCATATGCTCTCGGAGCTTGCGGCGTTCGCGACCCCAGGGGATTCGCCATAGGCCACGGGTCTCATAGCGGCCGACGCGCAGGTTCTCCAAGACGGTGAGCTCGGGGACGAGACCAAGGTCCTGGTGAACGAAGGCGAAGCCGAGGCTTCGTGCGTCGGTCGACTTGACCGGCAGCTCGTACGGTTCGCGGCGAACCAGCAACCTGCCACCGCCGTCGGGCCGGTGGTAGCCGGTGAGGATCTTGATAAACGTGGACTTGCCCGACCCGTTCTGTCCGAGCAACGCATGCACCTCACCGCCGAGCAGCTCGATTGCAAAGTCGTTCAGCACCGGCCGGGCGCCGAAGCTCTTGGAGAGTCCACGCACCTCGACCACCGGCGGACCCGGCGCGCGGACTTCGAACGGGCCGGCCTCCGAGCCATTCGGCTCGGAGGCACCGACCTTGGTGTTCAGCCGGTCTTCCACAGCTTCTTGTAATTGCCCTTGAAGTCCGCTTTTCCGTACCAGTCGACTTCCGGGCCTCCAAGGTCGATTTCATCGAGATTTTCCTGGGTGAACATCCGCAGCGGAATGTTCTCGTCCTTGACCGGTGGCACTCCGGCCAACACACGGAACGTCTGATCCGCAAGGCCCCAGCCCAGCCACACGTTCGCCCCCCCGACGTCTGCCGCCATAACTTCACCTTCGTTCATCATTTCCATGACCGACGGGGTCGCATTGAAACTGACCACCTTGACATCCGGTTTGTTGGCCTGCAGGACGGCCGGCACGATGGAGATCGCCATACCGTCGTAGAGCGGAATCATGTAGTTGGTCTCTGGATTCGACAGGAGCGTCGATCGAGTCAGAGTCGGAAGCCTCTTGCTCCACTCGGCAATCGGCACGTTCTCCGTGTCGAAATCGCATTCCGCGCACAGTTCATCGAACTCGCTCATGAGCCCTTTGACCTCGTCGGTCCCGCTAGTCACTTCCTCGGAGACGAAGATGGTGCCGTTGGCATCGCCGCCGCTGTCTGCAATGACGTAGTCCGCCATCTGCTTGCCGGCGCAGGAATAACAGAACGAGACCGAGGCAGAAACGCCAGGTAGTTGCACCTTGCCGGGGTCCCCGTTGATAGATTCGATCACCTTGACCCCCGCCCGGTCAGCCTCGGCCACGGCGCCCGCCACCAGTTTCGGTGAGATCGAAAACAGGATGACGGCATCGTAGCTCTGGGAGATGGCGGTTTCCATTCCTCGATTGAACTCGGACACCTGACCCTTGCCATCGAACTGGTTCGCCTGCACGCCGACTTCGGCCGCGGCCTCAGCGAATGCCTTGTAGATCGTCTGAACCACGGGTATCGATGAATCGACCCCTATGAAGAGGACCTTTTTGCCTGTCGCCTTGCTGGCGTCGAAGGCGGGACCCGGCTGTTTCCATTCCGGTTCGGCCATCGCTGCCTGCAGTCTTTCTTTCGCCTCGCTGACGGGATCGCCTGCCGCGCCGCCGTCGTCGGTCGATTCGCCCGTTCCGCCGGAGCTGGAGGCTTCGGTCGCAACGGAACCTTCGTCATCGGTACCGGAACCGCTCGAGCCGCAGGCGGACAGTCCGATGACGGCCAACAGGGCCAAAAAGACCAACAGAACACGATAGGTACCCAGCCGCCGTCCGACTGCGGATACATCTCTCTCGTCGGTGTGGTGTGACATCTCTCTCCTCTTGAATTGACTTTTCCGCCTCGCCGGTCCAAAGGACCCGATTGACGGCCCCGATCCCGACTAACCGATGCTTACCCGCCCGTCCGGGCGCGGCCGACGAGCTTCGAAAACGTCACTGCGACGATCAGCGAGAAGCCGTAGAAGAACTGTTCGACCCAGCCGATCGCCCCGACCAATTGCAGTCCCGTGATGCCGGTCACCAGGAAATAGACGGATACAAAAGAGCCCCAGGGATTGAAGCGGCCTGGGGTGATAGCGGTTGCTCCGAGGAAGGCGGCAGCGAACGCCGGCAGCAGGTAGCTGGGACCGACCGTCGGATCCGAGCCGCCGAGCGTACCGGCGAGGACGACGCCGGCCAGGGCGGCCAAGAACCCCGAAAAGACGAGTGACCCCGCCCGGATCGCTTTGACCCTGACGCCGGTGAGGCGGGCGACCTCGGGACCGGCACCGACGAAGTACAGGTACCGACCAAGCGGAGTGTAGGAGTACACGTACCAGATCAGGACGGTCAGCGCGAGGCCGAACCAGAAGGCGAGTTGGACACCGAGGAACTGCGTGCGGGCAAGATCGACGAAGCCATGGTCGATCCCACTGAGCGTCGAATTTTGCACCCCGACCGCGATTCCGGTCAGAAGCGTTCCCATCCCTAACGTGACGACGAGCGACTCGACTCCGACGACGACCACGAAGAAGGCGTTGATCAGGCCGGCCATGACTCCTGCTGCCAAGGCGAGCATGATGGCGAGGTAGATCGGCAACCCGACCGTGACGTTGAGCCAGCCCATGAGCACGAGGGACAGACCCAACATCCCCGCAACCGAAAGATCGTACTCGCCGGCGCTGAGGGGAACGATGAGTCCCAGTGTCAGGATCAAAAGAACCGCCTGGGAGCCGAAGATGGTTTGAAAGTTCGAGGCGGTGAGGAACGTGTCTGGCTCCAGAAGGCCGAAGACGACGATCAACGCGATCCAGGCCAGGACGAGCGCAAATCGATAGCCGAGGTCAACGACTCGCACCCGTCGCGGCTGCCCGGTCGCCTGAACGTCCGTGGCCTTCGTCGTTTGCGTTGTGATCGCGGGGTCCACTATTGGTCGGATCCGTTGTGCCGTAAGAGACACAAGCAAGTGGGTTTATAGCATAAGGAAGTGGCACAGGCAAGGATCAAGCAGGACTTTTTTACGTCCTAAGCCTTTAGACCTTGACCGAAAGGTCAGACCTGTTTGCGCCCGCGTATCGGGCTGCGCTACCTCACCGCGCCGGACCTACGCGGCGCCGCGTCGACTCAGTGGATGGAAATGTCGGAGATGCTGGCGAAGCTGAACCCCGCCGGCTCGGACCGCTCGGCCTGGGCGACCAGGGTCGGCGCGTCGAACTCCTCGCAGGAGAGGGTGTAGCCGAGCTGGGCGATGACCTCCCGAGTTCCCGTCGCCTCTCGGCGCTGAGCCCGAGCGTTTCGGCGATCTCCCCCGGCGTCCGCTCCGGCTCGCCTTCGAGCCCGAACCGCGCCGCAGGATCGCCCGCTCGCGGTCGGAGAGTCCCGGACAGCAGCGCCAGCAGCTCGCGCGCCTGCAGACTGATCTGGCCCCATTGCGACGGCTTCAACGTCCCACCTCCGTCCGATAGCGACCCGACGTTTCTCGCATCAAGCAGCGCGAGCCGGAGGTCACACAGGGAGTGGATCAAGAGTGGAGCAGTTTGAGCAGATCAGGCGCGACCGCGATTGCGAGGGGCTGTCGATCAGGGAGCTGGCGCGCCGCCACGGCGTCCACCGCCGGGCGGTCCGCCAAGCGCTGGCCTCGCCGCTGCCGCGGCCGAAGCGCAAGCCCTGCACCTGTCCGGCGCCGAAGCTCGGCCTCAACCGGGTCATCTCCACGGCGCGGCCACTTCAGGCCGTCGCACCGGGGCCAGTGCAAGCCGTCGCTCCGACGAAGTCGCCGCCTACGCGCGATCTGCCTGATCACTCGGTCGTGACTGGCCCGAGCCGCTGCTCGGGCAACCGAGGAGCGAGCGGCTGATCGCGCCCCGCGTGCGGGAGCGGGGTCGACAGGCTCGATCCCGCTGAGACCCCTGAGCGGGGCACGACAGGTGACGGTAGCGACCTGAGGCTTTAGGCTGGGCGCGCGGGCATGTTCGTCATAGACTGCTATGGCAAAAATACCGGACCAGACCAAACCAAGCAGCGAGCCTGCGGCGGGCCTGCCGCCGTGGGTCACCATCTTCGGTGCGATCCTCGTCTGCACTTGGACCGGGAACCAGTTCACCCCGCTCCTGCTGCTCTACGAGGCCAACGACCACTACTCCGTGGTGACGCTCAACGTCCTGCTCGGCGTGTACGTGCTCGGACTTGCGCCGACGATGTTGGTCGGCGGCGCACTCTCGGACCGCTACGGCCGTCGGCGCTGCCTGATCGCGGGCGTCCTGGCCTCGGTTGCTGCGAGCGCCACGCTAGCCTTCGGTGAGTTCGGCGCGGTGAGCCTGGTGGTTGGGCGCCTGCTCTGAGGCGTCGGTGTCGGTGCCTCGGCGGTGGCCGGGTCGAGCTGGCTGAAAGAGGTCTCGCAGCCGCCGTACGACGCTCGCGCCGATGCGACTGCCGGTGCTCGTCGCGCCTCGGTGGCCTTCACGCTGGGCTCCTCGCTTGGCGCCGTGGTCGCGGGTTCGATCGCCCAGTGGACCGACGCGGGGGGAGTGGCGCCGTTTCTCGTCCACATCGCCATCACGGCGCCCTTCGCGTTCCTGCTGGCTCAGATACCCGAGCCAAGAACGGTGGCCCGCACCCGGATTCGGATGGATGCAGATGAGAAACGTCAGGCGTCATTGCTGCTCGTCGCGTTCGCCCCCTGGCTTTTTCTCGCCGCGGGAGTCGGATACGGATACCTGCCACTACTTCTCGACCACCGTACCGAGGGTTGGGGTCTTGCCTACGCCACCCTCCTGAACGTCATCGCGATGACGATCGCCGGGGTGGTCCAGCCACTGGCTCGCCGGTTCGTCGTCCGCCTCGGACGTGTCGCCCTCGCCATACCGCTCGCGATCTTCGGTTCCGGCTTCGGCCTGTCCGCCATCGCAGAGGCCGCTCAGTCACCTGCTCTGGGGCTCGCCGTCAACGTGATCTTCGGCATCGGCATCGGCTGCGGACTGCTCACGGGCCTGCTCGAGGTCCAGCGGATCGCCCGCGGGCATTCCAACCTGGCGCAGCTCACCGGGGCCTTCTACACGGCCGCTTACCTCGGATTCCTCGCCCCGGTCGCGCTCGCCCAGCTGGCCCTGTATGTCCCGGTCTCGACCTTGTTCACCTGCGTCGGCGGCCTTGCCATAGCCGCCTCGCTCTACGTCTTCGGCGCGACCAAAGGCCGCGGCGGGATGGTCGCGACGCCCTCCCGGCCTCGCCACTCGCGTTGATAGGCCGGGGCTTCTTGCGCGTCGGAGATGCTCCACTGACGGGACCCCTGCCCGGGCACTATTTGCTTTAGCTGTCGCGCAAGTCAAGTCCCAGCTCTTGGGTTCGTTATTCGGTGGCGTCTTGAGCAGGAGATCGGAGAAGCGGAGCGGCTTCGCCCCGTTCCTCAGTGTCCCCCCGAGGAACCGATTCTTACCATAGGCCGATAGGACACAACAAGTCGGACATAAATTCGGCTCGCAGAGCGGCTAGGACGGCTGCATCCGCAGCGCACCGTCGAGCCGGATCACCTCGCCGTTGATCATCCGGTTGGTCGCGAGGTGCGCGACCAGGTCGGCGAACTCGCCCGGATCTCCGAGCCGCGACGGGTACGGGACGTTGGCCGCCAACGATTCGCGCGCTCGCGCTGGCAGCCCGGCCAGGAGCGGCGTGTCGAAGAGGCCGGGGGCGATCGTCACTACCCGGATCGCGCTGTCCGCCAGCTCGCGGGCGACGGGCAGGGTCAGCCCCACCACACCGCCCTTCGAGGCGGCATAGGCGACCTGGCCGACCTGACCATCGTAGGCGGCGATCGAGGCGGTATTGACGCAGACGCCGCGGTCGCCGTCCGCGCTCTCCGGGTAGGAGGACATCGCTCCGGCGGCGCAGCGCAGCACGTTGATCGTGCCCAGGAGGTTGACTTCAAGCACGTTGGCGAAGTTCTCGAGCGGGGTCGGACCGTCGCGGCCGAGCAGCTTGGTCGGCGTTCCGAGGCCGGCGCAGTTGACGCAGATGCGCAGCTCGCCGAGCTTGGTCGCACTCGCCACCGCGTGCTCGACCGAGCCGGCATCGACGACGTCGACCTCGGCGGCGCGGCCGCCGATCTCGGCGGCAAGGCTCTCGGCGCGGTCAGCCACTAGGTCTGCGACGAGTACCGTGGCACCCTCCGCGGCGAAGCGGCGTGCGGTTGCGGCTCCCAGTCCTGAAGCGCCGCCGAAGACGGCGGCGACAGCACCCTCGATCTTCATCTTTCTCCTTACGGGGGGAAAATATCCCAGACCACTATGCCATATAGTCTACCTAGAGCGTTGCTCTATTGGGTCATTAACTCGACGAGCGGAGGCTGAGGGATATGGAGAAGACGATTGCGGAGGCGCTCGCCGAGGGGCTGGTCGCGCAGGGCATCGAGCGCGTCTACAGCCTGCCCGGCAGCCACATGAAGCCGCTCTGGCACGCCCTCGACAAGCTCGGCGTGCGGGTCGTCACCGCCCGCGACGAGCGCGCAGCGGTGCACATGGCGCAGGCCGAAGCGGAACTGCGCAACCGGCTGGCGGTGGCGATCCTCACTGCCGGCCCCGGCCTCACCAACGGCGTCACCGGGCTCGGCGCCGCCTACCTCGACCGGGCGCCGGTGCTGGTGATCGGCACTCGAGCGCCGCTGCTGCAGGACGGGATGGGGGCGCTCGAGGAAATCGAGCAGGTCGCGGTCGTCGCTCCGCTCTGCCGCGCCACCTACGCGGTGCTCGATTCGCGCCACGCCCTCCCCCGCTTCGACCTCGCGATCTCGGCGGCGATCGGCGATGACGGCCCGCCCGGGCCGGTCTACTACGAGCTGCCCTCCGACCTTTTCAAAGCGCCGCTGCCGCGACCCTACGCCGAGATCCGCTGCCGCAGCCGCAGCGTCCGCCTCCCCACCGAGGCCGATGTCGCGGCGGCGGTAGAGCTGCTGCGCTCAGCCCGGCGGCCGCTGGTGATCGCCGGCCGCGAGGCGCTGGTGGCGGCGGACCAGCTGCCGCGCTTCGTCGCCACGGCGGGCGCCGCCTACCTCGATACGCGAGCCAGCCGTGACCGACTCTCGCGCCGGGTCGAGTCCTTCGTGCCGGCGCTGCGCGGCCGGGCGATGGCCGAGGCCGACCTCGTCGTCACGCTCGGCCGGCCGCTCGACTTCGAACTCGCCTACGGCTCGCCGGCGGCCTTCCGGACGGCGCGGGCGTTTCTGCGGATCGGCCGCGGCGCCGAGGACGTCAGTGCCAACCGCCGGGGAGACGTCGAGCTGCGCGCCGACGTCGGCCCGGCGCTAGCGGCGCTGCTCGCCGCAAGCGCCGCCCCTGAGCGGCCCGACCGCGAGTGGCTGGCGGCGCTGGTGGACGAGAACGCAAGCAAGGAGAGTCGCTTCGAGGAGCGCGTCGCCGCAGCCGAGGAACTCGAGGACGGCCTCCATCCGCACCAGCTGCTGGCGGCGGTCAACCGCGTCGTTGACGAGGAGACGATCGTTATCGCCGACGGCGGCGACATCCTCTCCTGGGCCCGCACCGGCCTGCGGGCGCCGACCTACCTCGACCTCGGCGCCTTCGGTTGCCTCGGGACCGGAGTTCCCTACGCGGTCGCTGCCGCGCTCAGCAACCCGGGCCGGCGGGTGATCGCGGTGGTCGGCGACGGCGCCTTCGGCTTCAACGCAATGGAGCTCGAGACCGCCGCCCGGGAAGGCGCCCAGATCGTCGTCGTCGTCGCCAACAACAGCGCCTGGAACATCGAACGCGCCGACCAGCTCGAGAACTACGGCGGCGAGGTGCTGGGCACCGAGCTATCGAGCTGCGACTTCGGGATGCTGGCCCGGGCGCTCGGCGCCAGCGGCGAGAAAGTCGAGCGCGTCGCCGACCTCGACGCGGCGCTCGAGCGAGCGCTAGCGGCTGCACCGGCGGTAGTTGACGTCCGGGTCAGCCGCGAGCCGGCCTCGGCCGACACCAAGAGCGGCCTCGCCGCCGTCCCCCGCTCGCACGTGCTGTCCGCTTGGGATCGCGACGAGCGGGCCTGGCTCGATCAGAGCGAGTAGAGGTCGGGCCGGCGGTCGCCGAGCGCGTCGGTCCGCTTGTCGCGGACGAGCGCCAGGTCGAGGTCGGCGACGGCGGCGCCTTCCTCGATCTGGGTGGAGGCGACAGCCTTCGGGATCGACGATCGTCGTCCCCGCCGTCCAGCGTCGCCTGCAACTCGGGATCGAATTCGCCTGACCTTCCGCGCTCGGCAGCGGGACGTCGGACTCCAGCGCGCCGCTCGAGTCGAGCAGCTCGGCTTCCTCGGCGGCTCCGCCTGAGCTGACGAGGTTTTTTTTATAGAAGGCCCCGTTGTCCGCGGTCGTGAAGGCATCGACCGGACGCCAGCCGGCGGTGGTGGTGGCGCCCTTCGGGGTACCGCCGCCAGCCCAACCCAGCACCGACCATTCGGCCGCGAAACGCGAGTTGGAGGTGCTGCTGCCGTCAAAGACCTCGGTAACGGGCAGGGCGGCGAGGGCCGCCGGAATGCGCGGGGTCAGATCCAGCTCCCCGGCCTTGAATTTGTAGATCCGGACGATGTTGCCGGCGCCGAAGACCCCGACCTTGCTTGCTCGAAGGACGAGTCGACGGCGCTCAATCGCTGAGCGAACCCCGAGCCCGTGTTGGTCCAGGCCGAGACGGTCGCGCCCTCGTCGACCAAGGCCAGCGAGTTCCCCGCAGTGAAGGACACCCCGGCTTTGGATGCGGGTTCAGATTTTTCGCCGGCCTGCCACTTGAGCAGCGTAACGTCGTAGGTGTTGGCCGAAGATGAGCTCGAACTTCAACTCGTAGCCCGTCCGAGCGCCCGCCGGGGTCGGCATGTCCAGCCACAGCGAGAATAGCGTTCGGCAATCGAGGGATCTACGGCCATCGTCGCAGCCGCCGAGAGAGCCGAGCCGCCACCGGCTTCAGATCCGGCGTCTCAGCCAGAGTCCAGCCCTCGCCCCACTCGGTGTCCTCGGAGTCCGGGAGCATCGAGTTGTATTAGCGCTCGACCTCCAGGTCGAGGGCGGCAGTGCTCTCCACGTCCAGATCCTTCTGGCGGTAGACGAGGTTGCCGTTGATCACGTCGGCGAACGCGCGGCCCAGCGCGTCGGCCTTCTCGAAGTCCCTAGCGTCGATCGCGAGCCAGAGGTCGCTCAACCCACTCAGGTGGTCGAGCACCTGGATATAGAGAGCCTCCCGCTGCTCCGCGCTGATCGTGATGGTCATGGCGTCCTCCCGTTCGGTCGGGCGCCGAAGACTGGCCTCGGGGCATGTTGCGCGAGCGCGTCCGGCGGTACCGTCCCTCTCGCATCGAAGCTAGGCCTTCGGTGCCGGGCCCCGGGGCGCGCCAACGCCGCCGGGGCCGCTCATCTGCGTTTCCGCAAGCGAACGTAGGCGGACCCGAGGCCGGCTTTCAAGGGCGGAACAGACCCTCACTCGAAGCTCACCTTGCCCCAGGGCTTGCCCCAGAGGCCTTTGTCGCGATACGGCGCCGTACTTCGAGGCGAGGAGTGAAGCCAGGCGCAAGCCCCAAAAGTGGCCCATTTGCAGCGCCTCTTCAATCGAGAAGGGCCCCATTTCTGGGACCCTTCTCTAGTAGCGGGGGCAGGATTCGAACCTGCGACCTTCGGGTTATGAGTTCACCGGATTGACCGCGCTAGGCACGATTTCGGTCGATTTCAGGCGATTTCGCTAGGCGTCGCTGCGCGCACTTGGGGCGCGAATTGACGGCACGATTGACGGCAAGTGGCGCCGTGGCCGCGTTGGCCCAGGGACTCACGGAGTCCTCCACGGGAACCGAGTGGCAAATCCCCGATGGGGCGCGCTCGATCGAGTGATCTAATTGCTGGCGTGAGAATTCTCGTCGTGGTCAACGACCAGCCCTATGGCAGTGAGCGCCCCTACAACGCCCTGCGCCTTGCCACTGCCCTGAGCAAGCGCGAGGGTTCCGAAGTTCGGGTATTCCTGTTTGGCGACGCCGTGATGTGCGCAGCAGCAGGGCAATCACTGCCGGACGGCCATTACCACCTCGACCGCATGCTCAAGGGTCTGCTCCACCGAGCGGAAGTCGCGTGCTGCGGGACCTGCATGGATGCGCGGGCACTCAAAGAGGAGAGCCTGGTCGGAGGGGCTCAGCGCTCGACCCTGGAGGAGTTGACCGACTGGGTTGTCTGGGCAGAGACGACGCTGACCTTCTAGTCCGCTCTCAAGGCCCATCATCGCCGCGCCGCTCGAAGTGCGCGTAGTGGAACTGCTGGATCGCTCCACTGGGCGTCCGGTGGTCATGAAGTCGCGAGGAGACAGGCTCAAAATCAGGGCCTACGGCGCTGGCAAGCGTATGGGCGTCGTAGCAGCGTACGGGGAGGCCGCTGCATTCGTTCGGACCGTCGGGACCGAAGGTGGCGAGAATCAATTGACCCCCGACCCGGAGCGAGCGCTTCAAGTTCTCTACATACGCGGCGCGATCACGCGGCTCCACCATGAAGTGGAAGACGGCGCGGTCGTGCCAAAGGTCGAAACGACGACCGAAATCGACGGTGCGTACGTCCCCAGTGACCCAGGTGATCCGGCCTGCGTCGCCCCCGAGGTCAGATTTCGCCCGCTCAAGCGCAGTCAACGAAATATCGGAGACAGTGAGATCCGAGTAGCCCAAGTGCAATAGCTCCTTAGAGAGGCGGGAGGCACCGCCACCAACGTCGATAAGCGCCGCCTCGGGATCGAGCTTGCACGCCTTGATCAGTTCCCACGAAAGGCGTGGGGATTCCTCGGTCCAGCTCATTTGGGCGCTCGTGCGCTCCGCGTAGGCCTGGTCCCAGTGGAGCATCTGATCTTGAGCGGTCTGCGTCATCTCAACCTCGCGGTCAACAAATCGGGGTCCAGCCTAACTCTAATTCGGGGCCCTTCCCGTGCTTCAGGACGGCGGCGTAGAGGATCGAACGGTCCCTTGAAGAAGGCGATTGGGCAAGAGACCAAGGGTCTTCATCAAGCGCAACAGCGTCGTCAACCGCACCTCCCGCACTCCGCGCTCGATCCGCGAGACCTGCACCGTCGCCAACCCCGCCTCCTCCGCGAGGCGATCGCGGTCGCCGTGCTCGCCGAAGGCATGCCAGCTCGAGAACAGCCGCTTGGTCAGCTCCAGGCCGGCCTCGCCGAAGGCCTGCTGCTCGGAGAGGCCCTCGGAGTGGCGGGTGAAGTCGCGCCATAGATGCTGCCGGCACGCTTGGCGCAGCTGAGCTTCTCAAGACGTTCTTGGGGTGAAAGTGGGCAAACTGGGCGAGGCTTCGCCGTAGGCTGCTGCGATCTCCGAAGGCGTCGAGATCTCGATCTGGATCGTCGCGTCGGGCGCCGCCACCGGCGTCGGCGGGCTGGCGATCCTGCTGCTGCGGCGCCCCTCCCACCTCACGCTCGACGCGCTGCTCGGCTTTACCGCGGGCGTGATGCTCGCCGCGACCGCGTTCAGCCTGCTGGTGCCGGCGCTCGACCGTGGCGGGGTCTGGGAGGTGGTCGCCGGCCTCGGCGCCGGCGCCGCCTTGATGGGGGTCCTCGATGCGATCGTCCCGCACGCCCATGCGCGCTTCGCCGAGCACGAAGATCTACCCGCCGAGCAGCGCGCGGCCCGCGAACGGAGCACCCTGCTGCTCTCGGCGCTGACCATCCACAATCTGCCGGAGGGGATGGCGGTCGGCATCGCCTTCGCGGCCGGCGGGGTCGAGCTCGGCGCACCGCTCGCCCTGGCGATTGGCATCCAGAACATCCCGGAGGGATTCGCCGCGGCTGCGCCCCTGGTGGGCGGCGGCACCTCGCGCCGTAACGCCGCCGGAATCGCTGCCTTGACCGGAATCGTCGAGCCGCCCGCCGCGGCGCTTGCCTTCGTGGCATTCGAGGCGGTGGAGGCGCTGCTGCCGTTCGGCCTGGCCTTTGCCGGCGGCGCGATGCTCTACGTCATTGTCGACGAGCTGATCCCCGAGAGTCAGGTGCGAGGGAATGAGCGCATCGCCACCTTCGCCCTGCTCGTCGGCTTCGCGCTGATGCTGGTGCTCGACAACGCTTTCGGGTAGCTACGGCTCAGCCGGAGGCGTTCGATGCCCTGGCCGAAGCATCGATCGTGGTCACCGGCAGGCCAACCTCGGCTCGAACCCGCTCGGCCATCCTGGCGGCCGACTCCCAGCTGGTCTCGCGGTCGGGCAGCATCACGACCTCGTTGGGCGGGTACTCCCGCAGGCCGTCCATCAGGGAGTCCATCGGGTGGGCGATGTCGGCTCGCCCGTCGGCGATCACGCCCGCGCCGCGCAACCTCGCCAAGGCGGCCTCCACGCGCCGCTGCGCCACCTCCATCTCGCGGTCGACATCGTCGGCGAGCTCGGCCAGGTGCGAACTGGCGACCACCGGCGCGACGATCATCGCCTCGGTGGCGGTACGAGCCGTGCGGCGACAAACCTCGTCGCACAGGGCCTCGTCCTCGAGCCCCTGATTGGCGATGACCAGGACACGATGGCGCGGGCCCTCAGGCGGAATCTCCATCCGCAGCCGGGCCGGCGGCTTTCCCCACCCCCGGATCGCGAAGAGGACCATCGGAACCCAGGAGACAACGATGACGATCATGCCGGCGATCCCGCCACCGACGCGGAAGACCACGAAGGCGAGGACCAAGACGACGAAGGCGTAGAGCGTGGCAACGATGCCGATCAGGTCGGAATCGAGCCAGTATTTGACCCGTGCCTTGAGGCCTGATGCCCTACCGCTGGGCGTGCCTTGCTGCGCTCGCTTCTCGTCTGCCATCGCGGACAAGGTTACGCCGACGGCCAAGCAGCCGTATCCGCAGTAATCACCTTGCGGCCTTCCCATCCGTCAGGACGTGTCGGCGCGGACTGGACTAGCAGCCAGCCGACCAGGGCGATGACGCTCATCGCTAGACCGAAGGCGACGATCAGCGCCAGGGTCGGCATCGCTTAGTTCCCGCCACTCCTCGTTGAGCCACTCGAACAGCACGATCCTTGCGAGACCGCATTGCCCCCGATACGGTTCCCGTGGTCCCGGGACAACGCCCCTTTCGAAGGAGTGGACGATGCCCAAGGCGCTGCAGCTGATCGCGGTATCTCTCCCCCCAGGCGATGATCCGATCGCTCACCTCCTCGTTGAGATCGATCGAATCGAGTCCAGCAGTGGCGTTCGCGTGCTGGACCTGATGATCGTGAGCAAGAACCAGGACGACAGCATCGTCCGGGCGTCCTTCGGCGGGGACGACGACTTCGGCGATCTCGTAGCGAGACTCTTCCCGATCGGCGACGCCGAAGCCGAGCAGGGCGCCGGCGCGGCCGCCGAGCTGTGGGGAGAGGCGCAGGGTCTGCCTGCCGGCAGCGCGGTCGCCTTCCTGCTCGTCGAGCACCGCTGGGCCCAAGGGATCTTCGAGACGATCGACGCAGAGGGTGGCGCTCTGTTGGGTGCCGCCTTCCTCACGCCCGAGCTTGGTCTGATCGTCGACGCCGAGATCACCGCGATGGAGAACGCGGCCCACTCGATCGCCGCGGCGCAGGCCGCCGAAGCGAGCGCAAACCTGCGCGCCCTCGCGGCGATGGCGGCAGCGGACGAGGCTGTCGCCGCCTCGGCCCGGGTCCGGTCCGCGGCCGCGGCCGAAGCCCTCGGCGTGCTGACGGAGGCGGGGCTGCTTGAGCTGGCCGCGACGCACGAGGCGGCTGCCGCCCTCAGCGCGGCCGGCCTGATCATCGACGTCGCCGACGAGGCCGCCCGCCTCGCCGTCGAGGAAGACGTGTCGAGAATCGACGCGGCCGACGAGGCCGCGACCGAATCGATCGCCGAGGATCTGGAGGCGGTGCGGGCCGCCGATCAAGCAGCGGCTGAGGCCCGCATCGCCGCCTCCGTCACCCCGGCCGAGATCCGCGTGCTGCGCTACCTGCCGACGAAGCTGAGCTTCGCGCTCATCGCCGACAAGCTGGGGATCTCACGGGGAGCTGCCAAGAGTCGGGCCGAGCGCGCCTACAAGAAGCTCGGCGTTCACAACCGTGCCGACGCGATGGACCGGGCGCGCGCGCTCCGGGTCATCCCCTAGCAGGCACTCGTGGCTCGTCGTCGCCGCCGCTGTCCGGCTCGGGGGTGGGCCTACCACCACACCGCACCTCTCTAGCTGGATGTCCGAGACCAGAGCCCAGCTAACCACCGCTTTTTTGGCCGACAGTCTGCTCTCAGGGACTTTTTTCTCACCGATTACGTCCCGCTAGCCCTGATCCACCGATAAGCACCTGAGGAACCATCCGGGAGCGTCCTCTTGGCTCTTGAGAATGCGGTTTGCGAAGACCCATTCCCCAAGCCAGGAGGACACCCGGAAGGTGAAGACACAAACGACGCGCCAAACCGTAGAAGTCAGGGCGGACGGCGAGGGGCTCGTCTCCCACGCCGGCGCCTATCTCCTGGTCGAGCTGGCCGATCGGCTGGGCCTCACCGCGGCGCTCGCAGATGCGATGGCACCAACCCGCGAGCGCCGCTCCGCCCACGACCCCGGCGTCGTCGTGCGCGACCTCGCCGTCGCGATCGCCGACGGCGGCGATCACGTCTCTGACCTCGGGGTGCTGCGCGGCCAGCAGGCCCTGTTCGGGGCGGTGGCCTCGGAGACGACGGCCCACCGGGTGCTGAAGTCGGTCGACCCCGGCCTGCTCGATGGGCTCCGCGGCGCCCGCGCGGTGGCGCTGAGCAAGGCCTGGGATGCCGGCGCCCGGCCGAAGGAGCTGATCCTCGACATCGACGCCAGCCTTCTCTGCGCCCACTCCGAGAAGGAGAGCGCCGCCGGCACCTACAAGGGCGGCTTCGGCTTCTTCCCCCTGCTCTGTTACCTCGGCGAGCCATTGGCCGGGGTCCTTCGCCCCGGCAACGCCGGCGCCAACACCGCCGCCGATCACTTCGAGGTGCTGGCGCTGGCGCTCGAGCAGTTGCCCGCCCAAGACCTCGACCGAGAGATCCTCGCCCGCGCCGACATCGGCGGGCGCACCCACGCCTTCACGCAGGACTGCCGCGACGCCGGCATCCGCTTCTCGGTCGGCTACGAGGTCGAGGTGCGGGTGCGCGAGGCGATCGGCGCGCTGGCAGATCGGGCCTGGCGACAGGCGATCAACGGCGACGGCGAGGCGCGCGAGGGCGCCCAGGTCACGGAGCTGACCGAGCATGTCGACCTCTCGAGCTGGCCGCAGGGCACCCGTCTGATCGTCCGCCGCGAGCGGCCTCACCCCGGCGCCCAGCTCTCGGGGTCTCCCTGCTCGCGCAGGCGCTGCTGCGCTGGGTCGCCCGGCTCTGCCTGGAAGGGGACCTCGCCCTGGCCGAGCCCAAGCGCGTTCGCCAGCGCCTGCTCCACGTCGCCGGGCGCCTGGTGCGCTCGGGGCGGCGGGTGGCGCTGCGGCTGCCGCGGAGCTGGCCCTGGGCCGAGGCGCTGGTCGCGGCGTTCGCGCGATTGCGGGCGTTGCCGGTCGCGTCGAGCCCTTAGCCAACTGGGCTCGCTCCCCGGCCTCAGTCCCTCCTCACCGCAGCTGCCGATCCCGGCCTGCCCGCGCACGGGCGTCGGGGCTCCCATTCGCCGATGGACCGCATCGAACGAAGCGCCAGGGCGGTTCCGAGGAACCGCCCTGGCGCTGTTACCTACCTCAAGTCAGCCGATCACACCCTGCGGGGTGAAAACGGTGGATCGAGGCTAGTTCATACCTCAATGCTCGCCTTCGCATCAACGGCGGAGAGCACGATGGGGTTGCGCTCTGGATGCCGATGTCGCTCCGTGTGGACCTGCGGCGGATGCTGCGAAGCACGCTTCGCGCGCTCGGGATCGAGGACGAGGATCTCACTATTGAGACCGAGGACCCGGAACCTGGGCACGAGCACCCCCACGGTCGTAACCCCGGATCTCGTCCGACGACGAGCCATTGCGGTGGTCGTTCACGACGAGTACATGGGCGAGGTTCGGGCCAAGGTCAAGCGGCTGAAGCCGCTCGTCTGATCCGGTTGAGGCCCCCGGCGATCTAGTCGGGGGCCTCTTCCCGTCCCCCCTGGGGATCCGCGTATGGGGCCGCAGGATTTCTTCACAGTTCCCGGCCCGGCCCGACCCTAGGCTGGCGCCTCGGGAATCACGCCGAGCTGCTGCATCATCGCGAACATGTCGACGAGGCCCCAGTGCTCGCGGATCATTCCCGCTTCATCGAAAGCCATGATGTCGATCAGCTTCACCTCGACGCTGCGGCCGGTCGCGGGCATTCCCATCAGCTCACCTTCGTGCGTGCCGGTGGCCGTGGCCCGGATGGCGGTCTTCTCGCCGCTGAGGAGCACCTCCTCGACCCGCATCTCCAAATCGGGGAATGCGGACCGGTACATCCGGAAGAACTCGATCACTCCCTCCTTCGTCGGAGCCATGCCGGGAGTCTCCTCATGCTCGACGAAGTCGTCGGCCAGCAACTCTCCGAAGCCGTCGATATCGCCGGCGTTGATCAGGTCGTAGGCGCGCCGCGCAGTGGCTGAGAGGTGCCAACGAGTGCCGCCAGCCGATTGTGTGAGCGGAGGCCTGCCTCAACCCACCTCCGCCTCGACCTTGATCTCGCAGTGGTCAACGGAAACCCGGGTGCCCGGAGTCTCGCCGGCATCCATCTGATCGAGCGCATCTCCCCCCGTGCGCATATCCTCCTCGGTCTCGAAGAAGACCACGACCACCGCCGTCGACTGGCCCTCATCGAGCAGCATCTGGATCTTCTTCGCGGGCACCCCGGGCGGCGGACCCTCGCCCCCCTCGATCCGGTCGCGCACCTCCGCGATCCGCCCTGCGTCGACGTCGGTGAACCGGACAACTCGAGCGAACATGGGAACCCCCTTGGTAGTTGCTACGAGCCTAACCCGGCCACCATGGCATGCCAAGGCCGCATCGCCGCGCTTAATAGTCGCGCTCAGAATGACGGCAGATCGACGGCAACCGCCCAACCGGCCAGTTCGCTCGAGAGGGAAAAAGGCCCGCATTCGCCCGCTTCGTCCTTAGGCGGGGACGTGATTCGGAACCCCGCGACCTTCGCGTTGGGAGCTCACCGGAGCCAACTGGCCGGGCGCGACGCCATCAGAGGCGGTTGAATGACCGCAATGCCACGCGAGCTCAAAGCTGACTACCTGGTAGTCGGGGCCGGGGCGTCGGGCGTGGCATTCGCCGATGCGGTCACGCGCCATGCCGACGTCAAGGTCGCCCTGGTCGATCGAAGGCACGGCCCCGGTGGCCACTGGCTCGATGCCTATCCGTTCGTGCGGTTGCATCAGGCATCCTCGTTCTACGGCGTCGCGTCGACGCTTCTGGGATCCGGATCGGTCCAGCGCGAAGGCCCCGAGGCCGGCCTGCACCAACGCGCCAGCGCACCTGAAATCTGCGCCTACTACGAGCGGGTGCTGAACGAGCAACTTGTGCCCTCTGGCCACGTGCAGTTTCACCCGAACTGCGAGTACCTCGGTGAAGGCTCGTTCGTCTCACGCCTCTCCGGAGAGCGTTATGGGGTGCGACGGGATTGCCGTATCGTCGACGCCCGCTACGTCGCCCCCGAGATCCCCGCGACCACCGAGCCGCCGTTCCAAATCGCCGACGGGGTCCGAGTTTTGCCCGTCAACGAGCTGCCGAAGCTGCAGACGGCGCCGCGAGAGTTCGTGATCGTGGGAGCCGGCAAGACGGCCACCGACGCCTGCGTATGGCTGCTCGTAAACGGTGTTGACCCCGATTCGATCTGCTGGGTTCGACCCCGCGAGCCGTGGATGTTGAACCGCGCGGTCGTACAACCCGACCCGGCGGTGTTCATCGGGATGGCGGCCGACATCATGGAGGCGGCGTGCGAGGCCTCCTCACCGGACGACCTGTTCCTGCGCATGGAGGCCGCGGGGGTGATGATCCGCATCGACCGCTCGGTGATGCCGACGATGGCGAAGACACCAACGCTCGCCCAGTGGGAGCTCGACCTCTTACGCGGCATCGAGCGAGTCGTACGACTGGGACATATCCGCGGGATCGAGCCCCAACGGATCGAGCTGGCCGATGGGGACGTCAAGATCGACAGCCACGCGGCGGTGGTCCACTGCGCCGCGGCCGGCCTTCAATACCCGCGGCTGATACCGATCTGGGGTGAGCGGTCGATCACCATTCAGCCGGTCCGAGCGGGCTTCCCGTGCCTTGCCGCGGCACTGATCGGTTATGTCGAGGCGACCCGCGAAGACGACGACGAGAAGAACCGAATATGCCCCCCTTCACCTCTCTCTGACACGCCCACCGACTGGGCGCTGATGCAGGCCCTGGGCGGCCGGGCGTCACTCGCCTACACGGCCGAGCCCGACATCAAGGAATGGGCCGACGGCGTAGCCCTAAATCCTTCGCGCGTACCCTCGGGGCAGCCCGTCGACGGCGATCTGGCGATAGCAACGGAGCGACTTGGCGCTGCGGCGAGCCCCGGCATCGCGGCGCTGGAGGAGCTCGCGAGCGCCAGGTCGTGAGAATTCCGCCTCGGAATGACGGCAAATTGACGGCAAACACCAATAGTCAATTCGACCCCAAGATTGCGAAAACCCCCTCAACTCCAGGGGGTTAGCGATGCGCCCGGCGGGAGTCGAGCCCGTGACATTCGGCTTGAAAGAGCGTCGGATCTACCGCGCTAGGCACGAGTCCCACCGCGGCACTTCGTCGATCTGCGCCAGTCCTTCGTTTGGCGCCTTTTGAGCCCGCCCCTTGATGACCGATCCTCGGGCTAGCTCTTCGCCGACGGGTCAAGGACCGCGCGCGGGCAAGGGGTAGCGGGCCGGCGGTGCCGGCCGCAAACTCCGAGAAGAGGCTTGCCGGAGCCCGGCGGGCCGATCGGCAGACTGATTAGGCGCCGTCGTGCGGCAGGTTCTTCTTTGCGCCGTAGGAATGGCCGGCGCGGGCGGGCGGCAAACTAGGTTGCGCCCTCGCGGGGCATAGCTGTAACGCCGTCACCGCCCGCGCGCGTGCCGAGTCCGAGCGTAGCGCTCCTCGTCGAAGGGTTGTTGGCTTTGAAGCAACCGGTGGCAGAGGCGGCAGGCATGACGGGCCAGGGCCACCCGGGCCTCGATCGGGCGCATCCCCCGGGCGCGCAGCTCGCGGTCGCGCTCCTTGAAGGGCCCGCAGTGCTGGGAGAGCCCCCAGGCGATGCCCATCAGCGCGTCCCGGCGCTCGCCCGGGGCCGTTCGGGATATCGCTCGCGCTTTGCGGATCGTCGCCGACTCATAGCGAGCCGGCGCCAGGCCGGTGTAGGAGTAGAGGCGCTCGGCGGTCGGGAAGCGCTCGATCGGCAGGGCGTGGACGGCGAAGGCCGCAGCCCTCGTTGCCGCGACCCCCGGCAGCGTGCTCAGGACCTGGCCGGACGTCTGGGCCAGGAGTTCGGCGATCTGGCCCTCGACCGCATCGACGTCGACTTGCAGGGCGTGCCAGCGCCGGACGTCGCGCCCCAGGCGCTCGGCCCGCAGCTCCGCGTCCGGCGGAGGGGGCAGGCAGCCGCGCCAGCGCTCAGACCAGAACTGCGCCGTGGCGCGGGTGAGCCGCCGCGGCGCCCTGGCGATCAGCGAACGGGGAGCGGGCGCCCGGCCGCCGAAGGCGACCGCGCAGGCGAGGACCGCCTGGCCGGTGGGCGTCTCCAAGCCGAGCACCCGCCCGTGGCCCGCCGGCGCGGAGAGGCCGGGACAGAGGTTGTTTAGCTGGTGGTGGAGGTGCTGGCGGGCGACCCGGCGCTGGGCGATCAGGCGCCGACGGTGGCGCACCGCGTCGAGCAGCGCCTCAAGGGTCCCGCCCTGAGCCGGCCGGCCTCTTCCCTGGCGGGCAAGGGAGATCAGGGCGGCGCAGTCGCGGTCATCGTCCTTGAGGCGCCGCGAGCCCAGCTGGGTGCGGGCGGCCTGGGTCTCCGAAGGCGCGAAGAGGCGGGTCGAGCCCGGCAGCCGGCGCTCGAGCTCGGCGACCCAGGGCAGGTGCAGCGAGCCGGTCGCCTCGATCGCGATCACGGTCTCGGGCGCCGCCTGGGAGTCGATCAACGCGCAGAGGCGTTCGATCCCCTCGCGCAGGGTCGGTAGCGAGACGGGCTCTCCGATCAATCCCCGCTCGCCGTCTGCCAACAGCACCCGGTTGGTGGCCTTGCCGGGATCGATCGCCACTACGAGCGTCCTTGCAGGAAGCTCCGCGCTGACCAGGTCCATCGAACAACCTCCCTCTCTAGAAAAAGAGAAAGACCCTCCCCGACCGGTGGAGAGGGCCTCATCTCAGGCCGGTTGTTCGACGGCTATCAGCTGGACGCTACGGAAGAAAACTCCATCGTCTCGGCGGAGCCCTCGATGACCTCGAGCTCCTCGGCGACGGAGGGAGCCGGTCGCTCAATGCCTGCGGGGAGAATGAGCGCTGAGCCCGTCTGCGCTCCGGAGCCAATCGCCCTCTCCTCGCCCCGGGTGCTCGATCGCGCATCCACACCGAGATCGAAGTTGATGTTCAAGCCGTCCTGGTGCCATCTCATCCCAAGCGCGACCCGGAGCCTGGGACCGAGCAGACCGACCGTCACCAAAGCTGAGCCGAGGACGAAGATCGTGAGGGTCCAAGTCGATCCTGGAAAGAGAACCAGGGCGGCGAATAGCAGGCCCGCCCCGAAGATCACACTCGGTGCGCCGCTGTGGGACCAGATGCCCTTGACGGTCCGTCCTAGATGGAATTTGGCCCAGCGGGCCGATGCGACGATCCACCCCGGCAGCGGCGGAGGCGAGGGTGGGGCCTCGGTGGAGATCTCGTGCCTCGGCGCAACCTGTTCGGCATTCTTCATGCTTCGACCTGATTCGGCATCGGCGAAGGGCTTCCTGCCATTAAGAGCCTTCAAGCCCCCCAGAGCCTGCACGCTCCGTCGCTCAAATTGACGGCAACTTGACGGCAGGCGGTTCTGGGGATCAGCGGTCCGAAAAGCAAAGAACCCCCGGAAATCCGAGGGTTCTTTCCTATAGCGGGGGCAGGATTCGAACCTGCGACCTTCGGGTTATGAGTTCACCGGTTCGACCGCGCTAGGCACGATTTCGGTCGATTTCAGGCGATTTCGCTAGGCATCGCTGCGCGCACTTGGGTCGCGAATTGACGGCAGGTCCGTCTGCGCGGAGGGACACCACGCTTGCCCAACGGAAAGATCGGACACCCCTCCGGCTGTCTTCCGGACTCGGCGATCTGTCCCTTTAAAAGCCTCCAGGACTCACTCGCAATGACGGCAGGTCGCTTGGCGCGCCGGCATGCAACGCGAGCCAATCCTGCCGTGGGTCAAGTTCTGGCTCAACTCGCCGATGAATGACAACTGGCAAGCCACGGAGCAAAGACAAGGAGGATGACATGAAGATGCCCAAACCCAGACTCAGCTACGCAAACGTCGTCGCTACCCTCGCCCTGGTGATCGCCGTCGGTGGAGGCTCGGCTTACGCCGCCAACAAGATCACCGCCAAGGACATCGCGCCTGGAGCGGTAACCACCAAGAAGGTCAACAAGCGGGCGATTGTGAGTGGCAAAATCGCGGTCGGAGCAGTGCGCGGAAACCAGATCGCTGACCACGCATTCGGCTCGACACAGATCGCGCCCCGCTCGATCCAACCGGCAAGCCTGGCCGACAACGCCCTCAGCTCGGCCCAGATCAAGCCCGGTTCGATCAAGCCCGAAAGCCTCGAAGTGCCGCTCGCTTTCCTCGCCAGCTTCGGCGGCGGCAGCGCGGCCGTGCCGAGCGGTGAACCGGTCGCCTACGCGCTCAACAACGCCACCTACACCCAGGTGCCGGAACAGATCACCGTCCTCTTCGGCGGGGTGCAGGCGACGCTTGCTGCCAAACCAGGCGAATTCTGCGAAGTCTTCATCGAGGTGCTCCAAGACGGTCAACAAGTCGGTGGCGGCGGGGTCCGAACCAATTCCGAAACCCCGGTTGCGCTGGAAGGCAGCGTCGGCGCAACCCCGCAAGTTGGCTTCGCCATCAGATCGCACACCCTGACCGCCCGAATTGGGTCCAATGGCCAGTGCACTGCTGGGTCGCAGGTCAACTCGACGCTCTTCCGGGTTCTCAGCTTTGGCTGAGCCCTCCCGACCAGCCGGAGCTGACCTTCCTAACGGAACGGCGACGGGGAAATAGGGACTCGGAGAGCGGACAGGTCAATAGCCAGGCCGGGAATCGGAAGGCACAAGTCCGGCACTTTGAGTCCGCGACGATGAAGCCTCAGCGTCCTGCAACCTCGTGCTCCGGTTGCGAGGTTGCAGCCGGTGGGGAACCTGTCTCGTCCCAGCCTTGCCTCTATCCGGGTAAGAGTTGGTCGGGAGTGGTTTTCAAGGCCTCGACCAAGCGCAACAGCGTTGTCAACCGCACCTCTCGCACCCCGCGCTCGATCCGCGAGATCTGGACGGTCGCCAACCCCGTCTCCTGCGCGAGGCGTTCCTGCGTCCAGCCTTTCGCGAGCCGCGCGGCACGGACGTTCTCCCCGAAGCGCTTGACCGCAGGATCCATGCCGCGGATCGTCCGGGCGCAGAACCAAAAGGTCTAGAACCAAAGTGGTAACTATGATTGGCGGGTCCAACTCGTCAAGGAGGAGTAATGGGGGGAGTTTCAAGACCTAGCCAGCGAGCGCGTGATCCTCTCTGCGCCGATGAGTTTCTCGGGATCGGCGAAGCGCATCTGGCGGATCGCCGAAGGCGGTCACAACGGGATCGTGAAGGCGCTTGGCCTGGACCCCACCAACGTTGTCACCCGAGGCCGCGTGAATTAGTAGGCGCTTCGCTCTCCTGGGCATCCTCCCAGGTCTTCCTCACCTCCTTCGGGGTGCGGTAGCCCAGGCCCGAGTGGGGCCGGTGGTGGTAGGTCTCGACGTAGGCGGCGATCGCCGCCCGAGTGTCGTCAAGCGTCTCGAACTCAGAGCGCCAGATGAGGCGCTCCTTCAGCTTCGAGAACCAGGACTCGATGAAGGCCTGGGACTCGGGGTCGCGGTAGCCGCCGCGGCGGTGGGCGATGCCGAGGTCCTTCAGCAGAGCCCGGAAGCCGCGGGAGGTGTAGGCGGTGCCGTTGTCTGTGCCGAGAGTGAGCTGATCGGGTTCGATCGCGTGGGCCGCAGCGCCCGCCTCGATCACCGCTTCGGCCTCCTGGCGGCGGCAGCGAAGATCAAGGCTCCAGGCGCTGATCTCGCGAGTGCAGCAGTCGACGATCGCGTTCAGGTAGCACCAGCCGTGCTCGGCGACCCAGATGCTCGTCATGTCCATGTGCCAGAGCTGGTCGGGGCGCTCGACCCGGAAGTGGCCCGGCCGCCGCCGTCGACCGGAGGGGCGATGGCGCTGCAGTAGCCGCGCCGAGCGCATCACCCGCTGGGCCCGCTTGCGCGAGACCGGCCGATCGATCTCCCTGCTGGTGAGGGCGGCGACCATCCGGGTGCCGTCGGTGGGGTTGGCCTTGGCGACCTCGACGATCACCCGGTCGACGGTGCCGGTGGCCGGCCGAGGACCCGGTCGGGTCCTCGGCCTGGGGGTGCGGTAGATCGCCTGCCTGGTGACCTTCATGACGCGCGCCACCGCGGCGACCTTGCGGCCCCTGGCGACCAGCTGGCGGGACCGGGCGACGCGCTCTCTCACTCCCAGCCCCGCAATGCTTCCCCCGCTATCTCCAGCTCATAGGTCTTGCGACCGAGGGTGCGCTCCAGCTCGCGGATCCGCTTTTGGAGCTCCTTCTCGCCCTGGCGCTCGTCCTTGCCGGCGAGGGCTGACTTGCCGCCCTCGAGGATCTTGTCGCGCCAGGCGTAGTAGAGGGTCTCGGCGACCTCGTGCTCCCTGCAGACGTCGCGCACTGATCTGTCGCCTCGCAACCCTGCGAGGACGATCTCCAACTTCTGCTGGGCGCTGAACTTCCGGTGCTTGCGTTGCTCTGCCAACTCGATCTCCTTGGTGGTCGAGCGGCCATCCTGGGAACCGCCTCGGATGCCTCGTCGGGGCTTCGCCCCTCCTCGGCATCCGAGCG
>JBFXEM010000002.1:0-30771 GCA_050180135.1 Solirubrobacterales bacterium
GGTGCTCTTGCCGCGCAGCCGGCGGTCGACCTCCCAGGCCGCCCGGATCAGTCCGACGTGGCTGAACGCCTGCGGGAAGTTGCCGAGCAGATCGCCCGTCGACGCGTCGACCTCCTCGGCGAGCAGACCGAGGTCGTTGGCGAAGCCCAGCAGCCGCTCCAGCAGCGCCGCGGCCCGATCCAGCTCGCCGAGCTGGGCGAGGCAGCAGACCAGCCAGAAGGAGCAGAGCACGAAGGTGCCCTCCTCGCCGCGCAGGCCGTCCGCGTTGCGACCTTCGCGATTGCGGTAGCGGAGGACCAGCCCGTCCTCGGTCAGCTCGGCGGCGATCGCCTCGATCGTGGCGCGCATCCGCGGCTCGCCGGCCGGCAGAAAGCCGACTAGCGGCATCAGCAGCGCCGCGGCGTCGAGCTCGTCGGAGCCGAAGGCCTGGGCGAACGCGCCGCGGCGCTCGCTCCAGCCGCGCTCCAGCACCGCCGCCCGGATCAGCTCGCGCTCTCGCTCCCACTGCTCGGCCTTGGCGTGGGAGCCGAGGGCCGGCGCGAGCTCCAGCGCCCGGTCGAGCGCCGTCCAGCACATCACCTTCGAGGAGAGGTGGTGCTGGGGCTCGCCCCGCATCTCCCACATCCCGGCGTCGGCCTGGCGCCAGCGCTCGGCGGCGGAGTCGGCGAGGTCGGCCACGAAGTGCTGGATCTCGGGGTGGAGCTCGCCGAGGCGGTGACGGTAGAGCGCCAGCGCGCTCAGCAGCTCACCGTAGACGTCGAGCTGGGTCTGCGCCCAGGCGCCGTTTCCGACCCGCACCGGGCGTGCGTCCTCCCAGCCGCGCAGGTGGGGGAGGGTGCGCTCGGAGAGGTCGCGCTCGCCGCCCACCCCGTACATGATCTGGATCGGCTCGCCGTGGACGTGGCCACCGGCGGCGCTGGTCATGAAGGAGACGAAGTTCTCCGCCTCGTCCGAGCAGGCGCCGATGTAAAGGGCCTCCAAGGTCATGCTCGCGTCGCGGATCCAGGCATAGCGGTAATCCCAGTTGCGCTCGCCGCCGGGGGTCTCGGGCAGCGAGGTCGTCGGCGCCGCCACGATCGCGCCGGTCGGCCGGTAGGTGAGGCCCTTCAGCACCCGCGCGGAGAGCCGCACCTGCTCGCGGTGCGGGCCCTCGTAGATGTCGTGGTCGGTCTCCCAGGAGCGCCAGCCTTCGACCACGTCCTCGATCCGCCCGGCGACCCGCTCGGGAGCAGTCGCCTCGACCCCGATGGCCCCCGGCGGCACCCAGCGCATGGCGAACCCCACCTTCTGTCCGGCGAGGAGCCGGAAGCGGGCGCGCATCGTCGCGTCCGCCACCTCGAGGCCGACGCCAGCCGCGACGACGATCTGGTTGGGGCCGCCGAAGCTGCGGCCGCCGCTGTCGGTGGGCCGGCAGAGCGGCGCCGCCAGACCGTACTCGGGCCGCGGCGCCAGCTCCACCTCGATCTCGACCGCCCCGGAGAGCCCTTCGACGCAGCGCAGCACTTCGTGCGGCACGCCGAGCCCGAGCTCGTGACCGCGCTGCCCGGCGGGGAAGGCCATCGCGTCGCGCAGTCGCACGGCGCCGCCCGCGGTGCTGAACTCGGTCTCGATCACGAGGCTGCCGCCGAGGTAGCGGCGCTCGGCCTCGAAGGGCTCGGCCGGCCGCAGCGACCAATGCCCCGCCGTGGGATCGAGGATGCGCGCGAACACCGCCGGGCTGTCGTAGCGGGGCATGCAGAGCCAGTCGATCGAGCCGGCCCGGTCGAGCAGCGCGGCGCCGTTGCAGTCGGCGAGCAGGCCGTAGTCGGCGATCTGGCGGAACTCGCTCATCCCGCGGCCAGCCTAACGGCGCGCGGGCGGAGCGACTGAATCCTCCGGCGCCCGCAGCGGTCGGACTCTTGGAGGCCTGAAAGCGAGCCTCAATCTCACTCGAATTCGGAGGTGATCCAGAAATGGAGTCCCACGCAGCCCAGCACCGGCACCGATTCCCCCCGCAGGTGCGAGAAGCACGCTCTGGCGTCAGCGCGGCATCGGTGGCCAAGGTCGGCCTCCTTGCCGGACTGGCCGGCGGGATGATGATGGCGATCTGGCAAATGGCAGTTGGCGCGATCGCGCAGGAGCCGACCGCTTCACCCGGCATTGACCAGAGCTTCTGGACCGCGGTGACCGCGATCCCGAGCGTCCCCTTCGGCGAACAGTGGTTTCACGGCGGCTTCGAGTTCTGGGCCGTCGCCCTCGGCCTCGTCGGTCACATGATGAACTCGATGCTGCTCGGCGCGATCGGGGCGGTGCTGATCGTCGCCGTGCTCGGCCGGCGACTCGGGATCGCCGCGGCGATGATGGCCGGCGTCGCCTACGGCCTGCTGCTCGAGGTCGTAATCGTCAACCTGATCGTCAACCAGGTCCAGACCGTCGAGACCCTCTACACGGCGACGCCGGAGTGGAGCTGGTGGGTCGCCCACGCGATCTTCGGAGCGACCCTCGGGATGCTTACCGCGATCTTCGTGAAGCGCGGGGAGGCCTGAGATGGCGAAGGCAGCGATCGTCGTCTTCGCCGACCCTGACGAGCCCAGCGGGACCGGACGGCTGGCCAACGCGCTGATCACCGCCAGGGAGTTCGACGAGGAGGGCGACGACGTCGTTGTCGTCTTCGACGGCGCCGGGGTCCGGTGGATTCCGCTGCTGGCCGATCCCGAGCACAAGTACAGCCGCCTGCTCGACTCCGTGCGCGACCGCGTCGCTGGGGCCTGCGCCTACTGCGCGCAGGCCTACGGCGTGCGCGAGGCGATCGAGGCAGTCGGAATGCCGCTGATCAGCGAATACAGGCGTCATCCGAGCTTGCGCATCTACGTTGCGCAGGGCCGGCAGGTCATCACCTTCTGAGTTTCGTCGGGGTTCCCCCAAGTCTGAATCGTTTCCGCGCGCGCGGGGTCGAAGGCCGCAACCGCAAACGATCCACGGGAGGCATTCAATGAACGCTGGCATGGACACGTTGATGAAGGGACTCGATGAGCGCTTGGCCCGCGGGGTGGTCGCCGGCCTCGCGGCCGGCCTTCTCTTCCTGCTCGCCAACATGTGGTACGCCGACAGCCAGGGCCTGCCCGCCGTGGCGCCGCTCTTCGACATCTCGACGATCTTCTACTTCACCGACAAACCGGACCCCGTCCCCGTCAACGCCGCCGTCGGGCTGGTCGTCCACCTGACCTTGTCCGCGGCCTTCGGAGTGCTGTTCGCGATCGCGGCGCCGATGTTCTCCTCCGCTCGCATGTTGGCGATCGCGACCGTCGTCTTCGGCCTGGCGCTCTACGTGGTCAACTTCCAGATCCTCGGCCGGATCGCCTTCGAGTGGTTCCAGGAGGGGCCGAACCAGACCTTCGAGGTCTTCGCGCACGCCGGCTACGGACTGCTGCTCGCGCCCTTTCTGCTTGGCTACGCGGGCGCGGCGGAGCGTTCCGAGGTGGCCGTCGAGAGAGTCCAGCCGCAGGGCGCGGACCTCTGAGCCTTCATCCAGGCAAGCTCAGAGATCGGAGCGGCGGACCACGCCGAGCAGCGTCCCGTCCGGAGTCGTCACGAGCGAGGTCGTGAGACCTCCCGCGTCCATACGCTCACGCAGCGCCTGGACTCGCTCGTGGGCCCGGATCGTCGACGGTCCGGGCTCCATGAGTTGCCCGGCGCTCACCGCCCCGGCGTCGCGCAGCGCACTGAGGCGAACTCGCCCCAGCACTACCTCATCCTCGGTGACGACGATCGCGAAGCCATACGGCGATGCCTCGATCCGCGCCCGCACCTCCTCGGCGGGATCGGCGAGCCGGCAGCGGACGACATCGTCCCGCGAGGCGTCGATGGCACGCCGCTCTGCCGCGCTCTCGCCCTCGCGCGGTAGGCCGCGGGCGAGGTAGTCGACCTTGCTCGGCGCGTAGTCATAGACCCGCTCGAACCCGAGTGAGTCGAGCCGCGCCGCGGCGCGCGGGCTCATGTCGCAGAGGTAGTCCCAGCAGTAGACGATTACCGGCTGGCTCTTATCGAGCGCCGCGGTCGACTCGGCGTCGAGTGACTTCAAGGGAATGTTGATCGCCCCGGGCAGGTGCTCTTCGGCGTACTCCTCGGCCGGCAGGACCTCGACCAACTGAGCGCCGGCGTCGAATAGGTCGCGAAGTCCGGCGTAGTCGATCCGCCCGACCATCAGCCGGCCCCCCGCACGGCGGCTCGGATCCACTCCTCTGGGGGGACGTGCCCGAGGCCGGCGGCGCTGCGGTACAGGCGGCACTTGATGCCGAAGTCCCGGCGGGCGGCGGCGCCGGGATCCACGTCGGCGCTGTCCACCCGCACCGTGGGCGAGCCGAGGAAGCGCTCGCGCTCCGCGTCCTCGATGCTCTCGACCCGGCGCAGCTCGACCTCCGCGCCGATTCCCTCGCCGGCGAGCAGGTCGCGCAGCTCCGGCAGCAGCGCCTCATAGCTCGGGCAGCCCTCGAAATAGAGGATCTCAACCTTCATCGCCACCTCCGGCGCCGGCCGGGGCGTCGATCGTCGCGCAGCAGGCCACGTGCTCGGCGTTGTCGGCCAGAAGCGAGTCGGCGAGCGCGACCAGTTCGCCGACGCGGGGGTCGGCGACTCGGTAGATCACCGAGCGCCGCTCGCGGCGGGTGGCGACGAAACCGCACCAGCGCAGGCAGCCGAGGTGGGTGGAGACGGTCGCCTGCGGCAACTCGAGTCGGGCGACGATCTCCCCCGCCGAGAGCTCGCTCGCCTCCTCCAGGAGGCGCAGGATGCGCAGCCGGGTCGGATCGCCGAGGCCGCGGAAGTACTTAGCCAGCAGGTCGGCCCTAGCAGGGGTAGCGGCGAGCGCAAAGGGCGAGGAGGAGATGACCTCATTCATTTCGGTCACTTACGATATCGGAATCTACCGATATATTCCGATTCGAAGGGGCTTCCAAGTGACACGCGCGCTCAACCCGCTGGTGGCCGTCGGCCAGCGCCAGATCGGCCCGATCGGCACCGCGAGCCGAGTCCTCGTCGGGCTGAGCGCGATCACGCTGCCGATCGCGCTCAGCGGGATCTCATCGCTGGAGGTCGCGGCGGCGCTACTCGCGCTGCCACTGATCGCGACGGCCGCCGCGGCGCTGGTCGCCGCCGCCTATCGCCGCCTCGCCCCGGCGGCCCTCCGCCGTCGCGGCGCCCTCTGTTCCGGCCCTGCCTGCTTGCTGGCCGCAGTGATGGTCGGCGCCGTCGTCCTGCTCGGCGTGCTGACTCCAGTCGACGTCGAGGTCGTCCTCTGGGTCTGGATCGGGGCCTCGATGCTGCTGGCCGCCGTGCGCGGGTACGGCGGCTGCGAGTTGCTCGCCGCCCCCAACCTGATCAGCGGCCGCCGCGAGGAGATCGGCTGCATCCTCTTCACGCCAATCGATCAAGCCGAGGCGAGGCACGAGCGGGCCGATCGGGAAGGGCGATTCGGGGGCGCACTCCTGATGGCGCATCCTGGTCAGAAGGACTCGCAGGTGCCGCCGTCACGAGAGAAGGCGGCGCCTGGGTCCGGATCCCCCGGCGGTGCCGCGACCGGGCTCGCAGGGCTTGGCCTCGCCGCCATTGCGGTTGCCTGTTGCGCTGGACCTGCGGCGGTCCTTGGCCTCGTCGGCGGGGTCACGCTCAGCGCGGCGATCGGCGGGCTGGCGGGGGCGGCCGTGATCGCTCTCTCCCTCTCCCTCTCCCTCTCCCTCTCCCTCATCCGCGGCCGCTCCTGCGAATCCGCGATGGACCGTGAGCAGCGAGAGGCCGAGACAAGTGGAGAGCGCGCTTGGTCAGATGCGGCGCGATAAAGGGCCGACAGCTCGCGGCACCGACGACCGAGCAGCGCTATGAGCGGGGGAAGCAGCACTTGGTGGGCTGCTCGCGGTCCAAAGCGAAACACCACGGACGGGGCGGTGACCTGGCCCTAGCGCCCTCTGCTGAGTGCGCGCGATCGCCGGCCTATTAAGCGCGGACTCCTTCCGCGCCGTGCGAACATCTATCTCGCGGGAGATGTTGAATCCGGTGAGGCGAAGGCGATTCGAGGTCGCCCCGGCGTGGATCACAAGGAGGCGATGATGAAGATCAAGTCACGGCGCCCTTCCCCAGCGATGGTCGTCGCGCTGTTGGCTCTCTTTCTCGCGGTTGGCGGCAACGTCGTCGCCTACGGGTTGGGCCGGAACTCGGTCCACTCACGCGATATTGCGCCGGGAGCTGTGAGGGCGAATGACCTCGGCAAGTTCAAGTTTCGGAAGTCAGGCCCGATCGCCGATCGAGACTCCGTGGCCCATGACGGTATCTACGCCGAGGCAGGGGGACGCGCGAAATGCAAGCGAGGTGAGCGGCTAATCACCGGCGGCTCGGAGGCGAGTGGCGGCGAAGCCGCCACTCCGTACATGCGGATCGTGGACCAGGGGCCGGTGCCAGCCGAACGAGCCTGGCAGGTGAGGTGGGCTTCGGACATGGGTGGCGCGGCAGGCAAAGAATTCGTTGTCGTTGCCCTCTGTCTAGTCCGGTAGTCGAAGGTCGAACTTCTGCCAGCGCGCAGGAAGATCATCGCTGCTTAAGACCTCCCGATTAAAGATCATCAGAAGTGGGTAGTCCCTTCTTCTGGTAGGCGGAGCCACGCAGCCACCGGGGCTCCAAAGCTCGTCGGAGGGCAGCGTGAGAACGAAAGCGCCAGCGCGAGGGGGGACCACTTTCTCGCCTCGGTGCTCTGTTGAAGAGATGGAAGCTCACTCTTCGACTATCGCCTCGGCCGGCGCGGACGTCCCACTTCAAGACATGGTCCGCGGCGAGCGGGCTCGTGCGCTTCGAGTCCAGCTGTCCTCCTGGCACCCAGAATGCTCAGCGGAGGAGGTCGCTGACGCGATCCAGACTGCCTGCAAGCGCTTTCTGGAGCACGGCGAGGGGATCGCGGAGCCGGGCCAGGTGTACTCGTGGATTCGCACGACCGCCAACCGGGTCCTCCAGCGTGAAGACGAACGTCATGGTCGAGAAGAAGCTCGCAAGAGCGTCGACGGCCTGGCCGGGCTCGCTGCCGAAGAGCCCGGCCCGGCGGAAGAGCTGATCTCCAGTGAGGATGATGCCGACCTCGCGAACCTGGTCGAGGAGGTGCGCTCCTCGCTTCCCGACCGGGGGCGCGACATCCTCGCCCTCTACGGCGCCGGCTACAAGCGCCCGCAGATCGCCGAGCGCCTCGGCCTCAGCGAGCGGGTGGTCAAGCGGGAACTGCTCGAGGTCATGGACGCCGCTCGGTCTACCGTCGCCCGCCTCGCGGGCGGCGGTTGCACGCATGGCGAGCCGCTGGTGCTGCGTTCGGTCTGCGGGCTCACGACCGCAGCGGAGGAGGCGCACGTCCGCCAGCACCTGGCCCGCTGCGGGCGCTGCGAGCTCTTCAGCGAGCGGCTGATCGCCTGGCGGGAGAAGGCCGGCGCGATGCTGCCGGTCCCCGCCGCCGAAGGCGCCAGCCCGGGAATGATTGAGCGCGCCCTTCACAAATCCGCCGAGAGCCTCTCCTCGGTCAAGCAGCAGATCGTCGACGGCGCTTCTCAGGCAAAGCAGCAGATCGCCGCGAGTTACTACCGCGCCGTCGATCCGACCCCACTTGCCGCCGCTCGACCGGGGACGATCGCCACGGTCGTCGCGGGGTGCATCGCCCTCGGCAGCGGTGCGACCTACTGCGTCGAGCAGGGTGTCGATCCCCTCGGCGCCGCCCGCGGGCTGATCGCGAGCTCTCCCGAAAGCGAGCTCGAACCTCCGGCTCCTTCACCGGAACCCGAATCGACCGGGCCGACCTACACGCCGGTGGAACCGACGGAAACCGAAGAAGCGCCCGCCCCGGAACCGACGCCGACGGCCGAACAGGCACCCGAGCCGGAGCCCGAGCCGAAGCCCGAGCCGAAGCCCGAGGACAGCTTCGAGCCCGTCTCGCCGGCATATGCGTCGAGCGAAGGCGGATCGGAAGAAACCCATGAAGCGCCGGAAGCGGCGCCGGTCGAAAGCACGCAGTCGGAACCGGCTCCCGCCCAGCCCGGCCCGCAGTTTGGAGGCCCATGATGAAAGTCGCCCAGCACCCCGATCTCCGCCCCGCCCGCGCCTCTGCGCTCGTCGCCATCGCCGCCGCGATCGTGTTCGCCGTCGGACTCGCGGTGCCCCGCCCGGCGAGCGCTGGCGAGTACACGATCTACGCCTGCCAGGCAGACGACGCCGGCTACGTCAGCGCAGCCTTCGAAAACTTCGCCACCCGCGGGATGAAGTGGAGGCGGGCTTGCGATCCGCGCGGAAAAGGTCTCCGAGGGCTCGTCACGGCGAACGTCCCTCGTGCCGGTCGAGTGGAGCAAGGGGCGCAGTCAGGGTTCATCCTCAACGCTCCGCCGGGGACGACGTTCTCACGCTTCCGCTGGTCGGGCCAGGCACAGCGCCGCGACTGCCGCTACGCCCTGCAGCTCTTCGCCGAGCGTCCCGGCACGACGCCGGTCTCGATGAAAAACGTGCGAGCCAATCGGGGCTGCCCCCGCCCCGGCATGGCCCAATCGTCCGGGGCACCGTTCCCACGCGCCTATGACCTCGGCGGTGCCACGCGCATCGTCCAGCGCGTCGTCTGCGCTGGAAGTCCGAAATACCAATTCTGCTCGGCGCGAGGTCAGAACTACATCCGAACCTTCTCCGCGGAAGCAACGGTGACCGACGGCAGCGTTCCCGCAGTAGGGGTCGTCCAAGACTCAGCGTTCACGCAGGGTCAGTGGGTGCGGGGAACGCAACGCTTCGGCTACGACGCCTCTGACAATGTCGGGGTCAAGAGCGCGTCCGCGCTCATCAGCGGTGGGGTGCGGGGGACCGAAGCTCGGTCATGCGACTACTCGCAGAGAATCCCTTGTCCAAATGGGGGTGGACCGATTGCGGTCAACACCGCGGAAGCGTCCGAAGGCTCCCAGCCGCTGACCGTTGTCGCTGAAGATGCAGCAGGTAACCGCGCGGAGTCGGGGGCGGTAACGGTGCGGATCGACAACGCCGCGCCGGGCGCAGTGCCGGTCGGGGTCGGCGGCGGAGAGACCTGGCGCAACGCCAACGACTTCGATGTCGCTTGGACCAATCCCAGCGAAGGTGATCGGGCTCCGATCACCTTCGCCCATTACCGTCTCTGTCGCGCGGGCGGCAACGAGTGCGTAAACGGCGACCGCGCCGGGGCCGGGATCGCGGCGATCGACAACCTCGCGGTCCCATCGCCGGGCGAGTGGGAGCTGCGGCTCTGGCGCGAGGACGCCGCAGGTAACCAGCAGGCGGATAACGCCTCCCAACCCGTTCGCCTTCGCTTCGACCCCGAGCCGCCGCAGCTCGGCTTCGAGAACCCGAGCGTCGAGGATCCAACGCTGGTGTCCGTCCTCGTCACCGACCGCATCTCCGGGCTCGCCGGAGGCGGGATCGAGATCAGCCGCGCGGGTTCCGGCAGCTGGCAGGTGCTGCCGACTACCCAGGACGGCGACCGTCTCGCCACGCGCATAGACGACGCTTCCTTACCGCCAGGCGACTACGAACTGCGGGCCACGGCGCACGACCAGGCGAACAATCTGGGGAGCACCGACCGCCGCCTCGATGGTCAGCCGATGCGGTTGAAGCTGCCGCTGCGGATCGCGACCGCGATGAAGGCCGGCGTGGTTGAGAAGCGCAGCACCGCTCGCAAGGGCAAGAAAGGGAAGATGCGTCGAACCGTCCTCGAGCCGCGCGCCAAGGTCTCGTTCGGGCGCAAGGTGCACCTCGGCGGTCGCCTCGTCAACCGGGCCGGGCACGCGCTCGCAGACGCAAAGGTGCTGGTCTACTCGCGCCCGAAGGAAGGGACCGAGCAACTCGCCGGGACGGTGACGACCGACGCCGACGGCCGCTTCTCCTACGTGATCGAGGCGCGCGCCTCGCAGCGCTTCCGCTTCGTCTATCCCGGCACCGCGACGATCTTGCCGATCGAGGACACCGCGACCCTGTTGGTCAAGGGGACCTCAACCTTCACGGTGAAGCCGAAGCGGGTGCAGAACGGCGATTCCGTCACCTTCGGTGGCCGCGTCAGGGGCCGCCCGCTTCCCGAGGCGGGGAAGCTGTTGGAGCTGCAGGTCCGGTTCACGTCGGGATGGCAGACGTTCCGCACGATCCACACCGAGACGGACGGCACTTGGCAGATTCCTTATCTCTTCGATCGCACCTGCGGCGATCAGGAGTTCGACTTCCGGGCTCACCTTGCCGGCGAGGGCGGCTGGCCGCTGGAGGCCGGCAACAGCCGGACGTTGACTGTCCGAGTGAAAGGGCAGCCATGCTAGGTGGGACAGGTCAAATCACCCAAGTCGAGGAGAGACCTAAATGAGAGCGTTGCTTGACCGCCTCACCTACGCCAACGTCGTCGCGACCCTGGCTCTGTTCATCGCCGTGGGAACCGGCGGCGCCTACGCGGTTTCCAAACTCGACGGCTCTGACATCAGGAATCGCAGCCTGACCGGCAACGAGTTCAAGTCGAACTCGATCGGCGGCAGGGTGGTCAAGGAGTCGAGCCTGCGGCCGGTCCCCCGCGCGCAGAACTCCGCCCGCCTCGGCGGCCAGCCCGCCTCCCGCTTCCTCGACAGTTGCCCGCAAGCCTTCGCGCCGACGATCCCGGTCGGGGACGTGTGCGTAGAGACCCAGGCTCGTCCGCCTCGGTCGTATGGAAGCGCCGTCTCTGACTGCGCCCTGACCGATAACCGCGAACGGGCCGGTCGGCGGCTGCCCACGCATCAAGAGCTGATGGTGGCGCTCGCGCAGCCGCAGATCCAGCTCGCGCCCGGCGGCGAGCTGACTAGCGAGGTCTACCCATCGAGCAGCAAACCCGGCGCGGTCGACGTCCTCTACGTCACCGCGGAAAACGGCAGCGTCGGGATCACCGAAGACCTAGGCGGCGACAAGAGCTACCGCTGCGTAGCCGATCCCATGAACTAAAAGCAACAGCCTCGACAACGAGGAGGAGCCCGATGGCAACCATCACCCAGCACCTGACGTCCGTCTCCCGCGACTCGCGATCGGGGTCTCCTCCTGGCCGGCGACTCCTCGCCCTGACGCTGGTCGTGATGCTCATCCTCGGCAGCGTCTTCCCCGGCTTCGCCCTGGCGGGCGAGAGCGACAGCGAAGGTGAGGGGACGGCGCCGCCGGTGGAAGTGCCGGTCGATCCCGGCTTTGATCCCGGCGGCGAAGAAGAAGTGCTCGAAGAAGCCCCGGCAGCGGGCGGCGACGAAGAAACCGGCGCGATCGAAGTCGAAGCCGAAGTGGACGTGGAAGTGCCTCCGGCCGACGAAGTCACCAGCGCCGCAACCGAGGCGCCGCCGAACGAAACGGCGTCGTCGGCGCCGGCCGCCTCCCCGGAGCCCGCCGCCCCGGCACTCGAACCCGAGCCCGTGCAGCAGCAGGCGCCCGAGGCGAAGACCTCCGAGCCGGTCGCCAATCAGTCGATCGTCGCGCCGGAGCAGAGACCCGCCGAGGGGCAGGCGGCATCCTCGGGTGCGACCTCCGGTGAAGCCGTCCCGGCGAGCGAACCGTCCGAGCAAGAAGCGCCGCCGGCTCCCCCGCCCCAGCCCGCTACGACGCCCCCGGCCGACCACGGTCGCCACCTCGGTGGGAAGGATTCCTACGTCGTGCGGTCGGGTGACTGCCTCTGGCACATCGCCGCCGCCCTGCTTCCGGCGGGCGCTAGCGACGCGGAAATCGCCGGCGAGGTCGCCCGCCTCTGGGCTCTGAACGAAGACAGCATCGGCACCGGCGATCCCAGCCTGATCTACGCCGGGACCACGCTCCGCCTGCGCTAAAGGCGAACTCCTCGCTTCCCCGGCGATGGCACCCCGGCCCCCAACGGGCCGGGGTGCTTTCTGCTGCCGTTTTTCGGCGGGCGTCGGCTAGTCACATTCGGGTGCTGCCAGCGCTCACACATCTAGGGGTCCACTTTGTTACCTCGGTGCTCTGTTGTTCAGAGGACCAATGAGTAACGGTGTAGACAACGCAACCAACGGTCCGGGGCAGGCCCCGGCTTCCCGCCAACCGCTCTCGCCGGAGGCGATCGAGTCGGTGTCTTCCTGGCTGCGCGTGATCGCGGACCCCACCCGGATCCGCCTGATGGAGATCCTCTACGCCGGCGCCAGCAGCGTGCAGGGCTTGGCGTCCCAGCTCGGAACCTCGCGCCCGAATGTCTCCAAGCATCTCGGCGTCCTCCGCCAGGCGGGCATCGTGCGCCGCCGCAAGGTGGGGAGCCACGCTCTCTACGAACTGGTCGACTGGTCGGGCTGGTGGATGGTCGTGCAGGCGAGCTCGACTCTTGCGGCCGAGCCCGGCGCGCCCGAGGCGCGGCCCGTAACTGCGTAACCACACAGTTACGACCACTTTCACACCTGATCGCTCCGTTGTGGTGAGCCAGTCAAAAGGGCTGGCCGCCAACAACGGAGGTGGTCAGAAGTGGCAGTCGTAAATGGTACGAAGCAAGGAGGTGAAAATGGTCGCACCGTAGGAGGAGCGCTGCGGGCGGCGGGCCGGGTGGCGCTGTGGTCGCTCGTCGCCCTGCTCCTCATCGAGGGCGTCTCCGGCGTCCTCTCCGCGCCACCGCCCGAACGCGGCGGTGAGGGTCGCAAGGAGGCGAGCGACCCCGCGACGAGCGCCTTCGCGGTGCGCTTCGCGCGGGCCTATCTCTCCGGCGCTTCCCCGCGAGAGCTTTCTCCGCTCCTGGCGCCGGGAGTGGATGTGCCCTCCTTCTCTGGCACCGGGATCGGTGTCGAGCAGGCCGAGGTAGCGGGAATCTCCGACCTCGGCGCGGGCCAGGCGATCGTCACGGTCGCCTGCGCGCTCGGCGACGCCCGCACCCTCTACCTCGCCGTCCCGATCGTCCGCGCGAGCGCGGGCGAGGTGGCGGCCCAGGGGGGGCCGGCGCTCGTCGCCGGACCGGCGGGGGTCGGGGAGCCTGTGGAGGCGCCCGGCCCCCTGGCCGGTCCCGACGCGGGCGAGATCGCCGACATCGTGCGGCGCTTCCTGCCGGTCTACCTCTCGGCGCCGAACGCCGAGGAGCTGTCCTATCTCTTGGCTCCCGGCACCGGGGTCACGCCGCCCGGCGGCGGCCTGGAGGTCACCGACGTCCCGAGCGTGAAGCAGCTCGGCAGCGGTGAAGGGCCGCGGAGGACCGTGGTCGCCGAAGCGCGGGTACGGGACTCGGTCAGCGGTTCGAGCTTCGGGCTCGCCTACCGGCTCGAGGTGATTCGCAGCGGCGGCCGCTGGTACGTCGAGCGGGTCGAAGGAGCGCTCTCGTGAGCCGCCGAGCGCGTCTCGCCCTACTCCTTGCCGGCGCGGCCCTCGCCCTGCTGGTGGAGCCGGCCGCCGCGCTCGGCGCCGGCAACGACGTCGGCCGCAACATCGGCTCGCTGCTGCGCCACTACGCGGGGCAGATCTACGGCGGCGTGATCGCGATCGTCGGCTTGATCTTCTTGATCAACAGGAAGTTCGTCGACCTCGCCGTCTTCTTCGTCGCCGCGGTGCTGGTCGGCTGGCTCGTCTTCAGCCCCGACCAGGTCGCCGACGCGGCGCGGGCGATCGGACAGCGGGTGCTGCCGTGACCGAGGGCCGCGAGCCGATCCGTTCCTACCAGCGGATCTTCCGCCCCGAACGGCGGATCTACCAGATCGAGGGACGGACGCTGCCGGTCCCCGGCGGCATCCCGCTCCGCTGGCTCGCCTACGCGACCGCGACGCTGCTGGCTGTCCTTCTCCTCGGCTCGGGTTCCGCCGCGGTGGCGGTTGCTGTGGGGGTGCTCGCCGCCGTCGCCGGCTTTCGGGTCGGCGGGCGGACCGCGGCGGCCGTCTCCGCCCTCGGCGCCTTCACCGCGTCCTACCTCGGCGGCTGGGCGCTCGGTCTGCTCGACTGGCCGCTCCGGCTCGTCGTGCTGCCGGCGGCGGTCGCGACCCTCGCCACCCAGGCAACGCCCGACGGGCGCCGCGCCGACCGCTTCGCGCTCTCCTGGCTGGCAATCCGCCTCGCGCCCCGTCGGCGCTCCCTGGGCCGGGCGCTCCCCGCGGCCGCCCGCCCGCACCTGCTCGGCGGCGAGCTGTGGGTCGCTCCAGACGAGCGCGCTCCGAGGTTGCGGTGGGCGAGGGTCCGTGGCCCCGCCCTCATCTTCTTCTCCGCCGCTGTCGAGCTGCGCCGCGGACGCCTCGGCAAGCGCCGCCTGCGAGCCCGGCCGAAGGGCGGCGAGGCGCGCAAGCGCTTGGCGCTGGGCGCCCGCGAGGTGCTGGAGGTACGGCCTTGAGCGCCTTCCCGCTGCGCTACGCGAGGCGCAACATCCTGATCGGCCCCGGCGGCGAGGCGGCCGCTCTCTACCGCGCCGACACCACCGCCTATCCGTTCCTGCCGACGAGCGAGAAGTGGGCGCTGCTCTTCCGGCTGGAGCGCTTCGCCCACCTCGCCGGCGCCGACTTCTCGCTGTGGCGGGTGCAGCGCGCCTACCCCGCCGAGCGCTACCCCCACGAGCTGGCCGACCTGCTCGACACCGAGCACGGCGATCCCGAGCGTTGGCGCCGCTACCTGGACGGGCACGAGTCGCGGCTGCGCCAGCTCGGTTCCCACCTCCCCGAGGTCTATGTCGCCGTCTCCCTGGCCGAGGCCGAGGGCGGCCCGGGCGCGCTCCGCTCCTTCGGGCGGGTGCGGCGCCGGGTCGAGGAGCTGGCCGGCGTCGGCGGGCCGCGGCCGATCTCCGGCGCCGAGCTGGAGGCGCTGGCGGCCGCCGAGCAGCGCGCCTTCGACCGGCTCAGCGGGGCGATCGCCCTGCAGCGCGCCTCCACGCGCGAGCTGCAGTGGCTGCTGCGGCGGGCGGCCTGCCGCGGGGTCGCCGAGCCACAGCTCGAGGACCACTGGCAGCCCGACGCGCTGGTCGTCGTCTCGCCGAACGGCACGAGCGCTTATGAGCCGCTGGAACACGATCTCTGGCGCTGCGCGAACGCGCCGGCCAGCGAGGACCCCGGCGAGCCGCCCGCGCTCGTGGTCGAGGCCGAAGAGGCGACCTCCCACCAGGCGTTCCTGTGCGCCGGCTCGCTCGCCGAGGAGGCCGAGTTCCCAGGCGCCGCCGAGCTGCTCTTCGCACCCGCCGAAGAGACTGGCTTTCCCGTCGACGCCGTGCTGCACGCCGAGTGGGTCGGCAACCGTGAGGCGCTCGGCCAGGTACGCCGCCGCATCCTCGACGTCGAGCACGCCTACCGCGAGCAGCTGGAAGGGGTGAGCGGGCCGGGCCTGCTCGCCGAGGAGAACCGCGAGCTCGCCCGCGAGTACGAGGCGATCCTGCAGTCCTCCGCGCACCCGCCGATGCTGCGGGCCTCGATCTCGCTGGCGCTCGGCGCCGCCGAGCGCCCCGAGCTGGAGCGGCGGGTGACGACGCTGCGGGAGCGCTTCGGCGACGTCGCCCTGCATCGCCCGCGCGGCCTCCAGCACGCACTCTTCGCCGACCACCTCCCGCAACCGGGAGGCGGCGCCGTCGGCGACTACGTCCAGCAGATGACGGTCGAGCAATTCGGGGCGACCGTCCCGCTGGCGAGCACCCAGGTCGGCTCGCCCGACGGCATCTATCTCGGCTACGTGCCCTCGGCCGCCGGGCGGCCGGTGCGCTTCGACCCGACCGAGGCGCCGCGGACGGCGCGCCCGCCCGGCGTGCTGCTCGCCGGCACGCCGGGCAGCGGCAAGACCGTCGGCGGCGAGGCGATCGCCTACGGCGGCGCCGCTCGCGGCTCGCTGGTCGTCACCTTCGACCCCAAGCCCGACCACAACTTGGAGGGCGTGCCCGAGCTGGAGGGCGAGGTCGAGCTGCTCGAGCTATCGGGCGACCCCGCCAACCAGGGCAAGCTCGACCCGCTCCTGATCGGGATGCCCGAGCTGCGCGAGGAACTCGCCTCCAGCTACCTGGTCGAGCTGCTGCGCGACCCACCCTCCTCCTGGGAGGTCGCGATCGACCGCGCCGTGCGCGACGCCGTTCGTGCGGGCGAGCAGAGCCTGCTCTGCGTTATCGCGCGGCTGCGCGACGGCGACTCCGCCGCCGCCCGAGAGGCCGGCGAGGCGCTTGAGGTTCTGTCGGACTTCGGATTGGCGCGGCTGGGCTTCGCGCCGATCGGGGAGGCGGCGTGATGGCCGGCGAGCGCTCGGTAATCACGATCCGCACGCCGGGGCTCTCGCTGCCCGACCCCGGCGCCTCCCGCGAGACCTATACCCGCGCCGAGCGCGTCTCCGTGGCGACGCTCGCTCTGGTCGCGGCAAAAGCTCTGCGCCTCGTCAGCACGAACCGCCAACGACACAAGATCGTGCTGCTGGACGAGGCGTGGTTCCTGCTGGCGTCCACGCAGGGCCGGCTGCTGCTGAACCGGCTGATGCGGCTCGCTCGCTCGATGAACGCGACGATCCTGCTGGCCACCCAGCGGCTCGCGGACCTCGGCGACCTCTCCGAGCTGGTCGGGGTCTTCTTCATCTTCGGCCAGGACTCGCTGCTTGAGGCCGAACGCGCGCTGCGCATGTTGGGCCTCGATCCCGAGGACCCGACGCTGCGTTCGCGGCTGACCGAATACCGCCAGGGCCTCTGCCTGATGCGGGATCTCGACGGGCGCGTCGGCGAGGTGCAGTTCGACCTCGTCTTCGGAGAGCTGCTGGCCGCGCTCGACACGACGCCGAAGGCGGCGAGCGCGTGAGGGCCGTGGCGAAGAGGGTGCGCCTGGGCCGGGTCCTGATCCCGGCCCTCCTCCTCGCGGCGCTGCTCGTGCTCGGCGCGCACCCACTTGCGGGCGCGGCCAGCGACGTCTGGGGCAACGTCGGGCCCGCGCCGCAGTTGGGGGACGGGGGGATCGCCGGCCGCTACCCGCTGACCAACTACTCGCTTGACCAGCACTTCGACGCCGTCGAGGCGTCACTGACCGGCGGAGTGGACGTCTCCGGCGTTCCGCCGATGATCGCCTACTTCCTCGCCTCGATTCTCTGGCTGGTTACGAGCTTCCTGGCGAGCTTGTTGATCACGCTCTTCACGTTCGCCTTTTCCCTTGATCTCGTCACCGGCTCGCAGGCGACCGGCGGCCAGGGGGCGCTGGCGCCTGTCTCCCGCGCGATCCATTCGATCTACTCCGACGTCTTCGGCGCGCCCTGGCTGGTGCTCGCCGTCGCCGTCGTCGGCATCTGGGCGATGTGGAAGGCGCTCGTGCAGCGCCGCTACTCCGAGACGGCCGGCGCGCTCGGGCTCAGCCTGATCTACGTCGTCCTCGCGCTCTTCTTCGTCGCCCAGCCGGGGACGACGATCGGCAGCGTCTCGAAGTGGACGAACCAGATGTCGGGGGCGTTCCTCTCGATCTCCTCCCACGGCGGCCCCTCGAGCGCCCGGCAGGCGAAGGAGGACACCGCCAACCAGCTCTTCGACCTACTCGTCTTCAAGCCCTGGGTGGTCCTCAACTTCGGCGGCCTCGAACATTGCGTCCGCGCCGGCAGCGGCGATGAGGACTCTGATCCCGAGTCGGTCGCGGTGCGCCCGCTGTCTTCGAACCCCGACCGCGACGCCGCCCTCGCGCGCCGCCTTCAGCGCGGGACCGAGATCGCCGCGGACGGCAAGGTCTGCGTCAACAACGCGAACAAGTACGCGCCGCGCTTCCTGCGCCACGGCCCTGGCAGCGAGGAGCGCGACGAGGAGTACGAGGCGCTGAACGACGGCGACGCCTCCGATCTCCCGGACGCCGAGCGCTCGGGCTATCGCCTCGGCCCCGCCGATCGGCCGGCCAGCGACGCGATGGAGGAGGGCGGCCAGTACCAGCGGCTGCTGCTGGCGCTCGTCCTCTTCGTCGGCGAGCTCGGCGCCTTCCTGCTTCTGGGCTCGCTGGCGATCGGGATCATCCTCGCGCAGGTCCTGTTGCTGCTCCTGCTCGCCTTCAGCCCGGTGGCATTGGTGGCGGCGGCGATCCCCGGCCGCGGCCACGACTTCTTCAAGGGCTGGCTGCAAAAGCTCGCCGGCTTCTTGTTGAGGAAGGCCGCCTACTCGCTGATCCTGGCGATCCTGCTCGCCGTCAACGGCGCCCTGGCGACCGCGACCGCGCAGCTCGGCTGGCTGATGTCCTTCGGCCTGCAGTCGCTCTTCTTCTGGGCGGTCTTCATCCAGAGGCGGACGCTCGCCGAGAGCCTGATCGGGATCGCGACCGGGCCGGGGGCGCCGGGGCGGGACGCCTCGCTGCGCATGGTCGGTCTCTACTACGGCGCTCGCGGGGCCGCGGGGACGCTTCGTGGCGCCGGGCGGGCCACCGCGTCGACCGCGCGGGGGACGGGACGCTTGCTGAGTCGCGGCGCGCGGATGCTCGGCGGGCGCTCGGGCGGAGGCGCCGGCCCCCGGCGGGCTCCCCGCTTCGGAACCAGCTACAGCGCCCCGGTCGGCGGCGGCGCGCCCAGCCTCGACGCTCCGGGTCCGGGCGAGCAACCGCGCTCGGCGGCTCGTGCTGCCGAGGCCACGCGGCGTGGCGCGGAGTCCCCGGCGCGAGCGGGGATCGCCGAGTCTGATTCCTCTGCGCCCGGCGGCGGGGCGGCCAAAGGCGCTTCTCGTCGACCGCGCCGCTCGAAAAGGACGCCGTCTGAGTCACCACCGCGCGAGCCCGGGCAGGAGAAGCCAAAGGGCACCCGCGCTCCCCGGCGCGAGGGCAAGCAGCCCGCCGGTCGGCCGCCCCTCCGAAAAGGCGCGCCCGCGCAGGAGCCGCAGGGAGGCCTTGCCGAGGAGCTGCGCGCCGAGCGCGAGCGCGGCGCCGAGGCCCGCAAGAAGCCGCCGCGCGAGCAGGGCAAGCCTGACCCCGCCCGCGTGCCCGCGCGGCCCAAGCGCAAGCGCCGCGGCCGCAAAGGCGGTTCGCGATGAGCGGGGCGAGGCGTCGCGGCGGTGCGGTCCTGGGGCTCATCGCCACCGCCGTCCTGGCGACCGTCGTGGTGGCGCTGACCGGCACGGTGATGGCGATTCTCGGCAGCGAGATCGCCTGCGTCGGCGGGGGCGGATCGGCGGTCGCCGCCCCGGCCACGAAAGCGGCGGTGCGCGAGATCCCGCCCCAGCGCCTTCGGATCTATCAGGAAGCGGGCCGGCGCTTCGATGTCAGCTGGCCGTTCCTCGCCTCGATCGGCTATCAGGAGTGCGGGCACGGCGCCTGCGCTCGGGTCTACCCGTCGGGCTGCGGCGGCCCGATGCAGATCGGCATGGTGCGCGAAAGCGCCTGCAGCCCTGGACCGGGGCCGACGATCTGGGAGCGCTACCAGGTTGATGCCGACGGCGGCGGCGCCGACCCGTTCAGCCCCGCCGATGCGATCTTCACCGCCGCCCGGATGCTGCGACCGGTCTTCGGGCTCGCCGGAGATTCCTACGCGGCCTACCGCGAGGTCGCCTGCAACTACTACGGCGCCTGCTCGGACGGCGTCGCCAACTACGCCGACGAGGTGATGGCCCGCGCCGTCGAATACGGCTTCCGCGGCAAAGGCTCACCGTTGCCGACGAGCCCGATCGCGTCCGAAGCCGTCGCGGCCGGCGGCTCGGGCTGCGGCGAGTCGAGTTCGCCGGCCGGGGCGAGCGGCAGCGAAATCGTCCGCATCGCGCAGAGCCAGCTCGGCACTCCCGAGAGCCCGCCGGGATCGAACTGCAACCCCTACGGGCCGTGCGTCGAATGGTGCAGCTTGTTCGTCGCTTGGGTTTGGATGAAGGCGGGGATCGACCTTGAGGGCAGCACCGCGACTTACGCCTATTCGGGCTCGATCTACAAATGGGCCAAGGCCCACGAAGGCGGACCGTTCTCTGTGACGGCGCCCGGCGATCCGCCGCTGTCCAAAGCAGAGGACAACGGCGCCCGCGCTCTGCCGCCGACTGCGACGCCGGCTCCCGGCGATGCCGTCCTCTACGGCTCCGGACCGGAATACGGCGAAAGCGCCCACGTCGGCATCGTCGAGCGCGTCTTCGGGGGCGGGCAGATCACGACGATCGACGGCAATTTCGGCAACGTCGTCGCCCGCTCGGGTCCGTTCCTGCCGTCCGAGGCCGTCGAGTACGGGATGCCGGGGCCGGTCTACGGTTTCGCCCACCCGCCGAGCAGCGAAAGCGAGGTGGCCGGCGATGGTTGACCGCCTCCGCGTCCTGCTCGAGGAACCGCTCGACCCGCGCGTTGGCCGGGCGGTCGTGGCGCTCGCCAGCTCGATCCTGCTCGGCCTCGCTGCGCTCTTCATCCTCGCCGCCCGCGAGCCCGATCCGAGCATCCGGGCCGAGGCGCCGAGCGCCGCGCCATCCTCTCCCGGCGCGCCGGCCGCCGGCTTCGAGCCCCCGCCGGTCGAGGAGAGCCGGCCGCCCCGCCACCTCCGACAAGACCCCCAGGACGAGAAGGGCAGCCCCGCCGCCCGGCGCGCCGCTCGCGCGCTCGCATCCCACCGGGCGCTCCAGCACGTCCCATACCGGGACGGTCCGGTGACGATCGCCCTGGTCGGCGCGCGCGGCAGCCGGGCGATCCTGCACGTCAGCGCCCCCACCGGCGCGGCGGCGCGGCGAGGCTGGCGTCGGTTCCTGGGGCGCTTCCGCGATCCCGGGCGAGCCTACGTCCCGATCTTCCGAACGGGTGGCCGCGATGGCTGAGCTCGGGCCTCGGCGGATCGTGATGCTGAGCGGCGGGGCCGGCTCCTGGGGAGCGGCGAGGCGGGTGGTCGACCGCCACGGGCGCAAGGGCCTCACGCTGCTCTTCGCCGACACTTTGATCGAGGACGACGACCTCTACCGCTTCGTGTTGGAGTCGGCGGCGAACCTGACCGGCCGCCGCGTGCCACCGGGGCTGCTCGCGCGCACCGTGGCGATCCCCTCGCTCGAGGAACGGCGCCATCGCCGGAGGCACCTCCTCGCCCTCGGGGCCGAGGCGAGCGAGTGGTGCCCGGCGCTGGCATGGATCGCCGAGGGGCGCGACCCCCATCAGGTCTTCGCCGAGGTGCGCTACCTCGGCAACACGCGGGTCGATCCCTGCTCGGCGGTGCTGAAGCGCCGCTTCATGCGCCGTTGGCTGGAGGAAAACCACGATCCCGCCGACACGGTCGCGGTCATCGGCTATGACTGGTCGGAGACCCACCGCTTCGAGCGCGCGCGGCGCCATTGGGAGCCGTGGCGGGTCGAGGCGCCCCTCTGCGAGAAGCCCTACCTCTCCAAAGAGGAAGTCCTCGACTGGATGCGAGCCGAAGGTCTGCGCCCGCCGCGGCTGTATGGGGAGGGCTTTCGGCACAACAACTGCGGCGGCTTCTGCGTCAAGGGCGGGCAGGCCTCCTTCGCGCTCCTGCTGCGCAGGCACCCCGAGCGCTACCGCTACCACGAGCGCCGCGAGCAGGACCTGCGGCATCGGCTGGGCAAGGACGTGGCGATTCTGCGCGACCGCCGCGGCGGCGTCACCCGCCCGTTGACGCTGCGGCGGTTCCGCCGGCGCCTGGAATGCGACGCGGGCGCCTTCCAGCGGGGCGAGTGGGGCGCCTGCTCGTGCATGGAGCCGGCTGCGGCCAGCGCCGCGGGGGGTGGCGAGTGAATGTCGGCTCGCTCTTCGCGGGAATCGGCGGCTTCGACCTCGGCCTCGAACGGGCCGGGATGCGGGTCGCCTGGCAGGTCGAGCTCGACCCCTACTGCCGGGCGGTCCTCGCGCGCCACTTCCCGTCGGCCCGGCGCTTCGAGGATGTCTGCCAGGTCGGCGCGGGAGACCTCGCGCCGGTCGACCTCATCTGCGGCGGCTTCCCCTGCCAAGACCTCAGCGCCGCCGGGCGGGGAGCCGGGCTCGACGGCGCCCGCTCGGGTCTTTGGGCCGAGTTCGCCCGGATCGTTCGCGAGCTTCGACCCAGCTACGTCCTCGTGGAGAATGTCCCCGCCCTCCTCACCGGGAAAGGGAAAAGGTGGGACCGGGCGCCGGTCGGCCGAGTTCTCGGAGACCTGGCCGAGGCAGGGTATGACGCGGAGTGGGCGTGCCTATCCGCTAGAGAGTTCGGGGCACCGCACCTGCGAAAGCGGATCTGGCTCGTGGCCTACCCCGCACGGGATGCCGAAGCGGGGCCAGCGTCGCCGACCGGGTCCGAGCGGCAACGAGCTCGGCCGGGCGGTGCTCGCAGCCGAGCGCGAGAGCTTTCCGACGCCGACCGAGACCGACGCCCGCAAGGGCTACGCCTCGGCGCCGGGGCCGGGCAACCGGCGCGGACGGCAGACGCTCTCGGGCGTTGTCCAGTCGCGGCTATGGCCGACGCCGAAGGCGACTCCGAGCGGGCCGGACTTCGCGCGAGCGGAGCGCCCCGGCAGCGGCGGCGACGACCTGCCGACTGCGGTGGCGCGCGAGGAGCTTTGGCCGACGCCGAACGCCGCGGACGGCAAGGGCGGCCGGATCAGTCCCGACGAGGTGATCCTGACCGGGCGGCGCCCCTCCGGCGCGAAGGCGCAGCGGACCTTGCGCGAGGCGGTGAGGCGACAGGACCTACGGGGCGGCTCGCCACCTCCGAGAGCTGGGGCGCTGAACCCGACGTGGGTCGAGTGGCTGATGGGGTTCCCGCTCGGGTGGACCGCCTTGCCGCCCTCGGCAACGCCCTCCTCCCGCAGATCGCGGAGTGGATCGGCCGCCGCATCCTCGAATACGAGCAGGGCGCGGAGGAGGCGATGAGCTGATGCCGCCATCTCCCAGCGGGGCGGACCTCATCCTCGACCTCTTCGCCGGGCCGGGAGGGTGGGACGAGGGCCTGCGCGACCTCGGCTTCATGGCTCGGGGCATCGACTCGGACCCCATCTCCTGCGCGACCGCCAGGGCGGCAGGCCACGAGCGCCTCGTGGCGGACGTCTCCTCTCTCGATCCGTCCGAGTTCTCGGGCGCCGCCGGGTTGATCGCTTCGCCGCCGTGCCAGGCCTACTCGAGCGCGGGCAAGGGCCTCGGCAAGCAGGACAAGCCGAGGGTGCTGGCATGTGCTCGCGAGCTGGGCGAGGGCCACGACACCCGGGCTCGCCACCGGACGAGCTGCAAGGACGATCGCTCGCTCCTCACAGTGGAGCCGCTGCGCTGGGCGATTGCGATTCGCCCCCGGTGGCTGGCGATGGAGCAGGTACCCGCCGTCGCCGAGCTGTGGACCGTCTTCGCCGAGCTTCTGGGCGCGCACGGTTACGCCTGCGCGGTCGGCCTGCTCTCGGCCGAGCGCTTCGGCGTGCCCCAGGTCCGCAAGCGCGCCTTCCTTATCGGCTCCCTCGATGGTCCGGTCGAGCTGCCGGCGCCGACTCATCGCTCCTTCGACCCGCGCCGTCACAAGCCGCGCGAGGACGAGCTTCACCTCCCCCGCTGGAGGAGCATGGCTGAGGTGCTCGGCTGGGGTGAGCAGCCGGCGCGGCTGCGCAGCAACATCACCCGCTCCGGCCAGGCGCCCGGCGGCCTCTGCCGCTCGCTCGACGCCCCCTCCTACACGGTCCTTAGCAGCTCGAGCAACTGGCGGATCGAGTCCCAGCCCGCGAGCACCGGTCCGCGGGGGACGCGGCGGCTGCCCGCGGCATGCGCTCGCCACGAGGAGCGCAGGCGCGGCGAGGAGCCGCCGGGCGGGGCACCCGCTTGGACCACTCGTCGGCCTGCCACGACTCTGCTCGGCGACCCGCGCATCACCGCGCCGGGGAGCTGGCCGCGCTGCGGCAGGCGGGCGGAGATCGTTCGCGGCAGGCCGGTCCGGGTCAGCGTCGAGCAGGCCGCGGTCCTGCAGGGCTTCCGCCACGACTATCCGTGGCAGGGCTCTCGCTCTCAGCGCTTCGCGCAGATCGGCAACGCCGTCCCGCCCCCTGTGGCGGCCCGAGTGCTGAGCGAGGCGATGCGCCCGACGCTTCGAATCGAGGAGGCGAGCGCGGGTGGCTGAGCGCGCGAGACCTCAGCGAATGGGGGCTGAGCCTCCGCCCGCGCATGGCGAGGCGAGCGCCCGGGTCCTGACGGGCGATGCGCTCAGCGTCTTGGCGAGCCTGCCCGAGGGGCACGCCCAGACCTGCATCACCAGCCCTCCCTACTGGGGCCTTCGCGACTACGGGGTCGCGCCGAGGGCGTGGGGCGGCGATCCGGCCTGCCGGCATCGCTGGGGCGCGGCCGAGCGCGGCCGCCGCTCGGACCTCCTGCCAAGCGAGGAGAGCCGCTCGCGCGCCCGGCTCGGTCGGGACGCCCGCCAGGGAGGCGCGGCCATGAAGGGCGGGCGCTTCTGCCGGCGCTGCGGCGCATGGCTGGGCTGCCTCGGCCTTGAGCCCGATCCCGATCTCTACGTCTCCCACCTCGTCGCCGTCCTGCGGGGAGTTCGGCGGGTGCTGCGAGAGGACGGCACACTGTGGCTCGTCCTCGGCGACAGCTTCGCCGCGAACCGCTCCCATCAGGTGCGCGATCGCAAGCGGGGCGAGCCCGGCGGGCCGCTGCCGGCGCGGGTGCCAGCGACGCTGAAGCCGAAGGATCTCGTTGGCATCCCCTGGCGGGTCGCCTTCGCGCTACAGGCGGATGGCTGGTGGCTGCGCTCGGACATCGTCTGGGCGAAGCCCAACGCGATGCCGGAGTCGGTTACGGACCGCCCGACCCGCGCGCACGAGTTCGTCTTCCTTCTCACTCCCTCGCGACGCTACTTCTACGACGCCGAGGCGGTGCGCGAACCCGACCAGCGGCGGCGGTCGGGCAACGGATACACGCGACCCGAGCGGCTCAGCTACGGCGGCGGCGAGGTGCCGCGCGGCCAGGAGTTCGAGTGGGTCGGCGGCGCGGGCCGGAACCGCCGCAGCGTGTGGACCGTCGCGACCCAGTGCTTCAAGGGCGCCCACTTCGCGACCTTCCCCGAGGCGCTTGTCGAGCCGTGCCTCCTGGCGGGCACCTCGCCGGCGGCCTGCCGGGTCTGCGGGGCGCCCTGGCGGCGGCTGGTCGACTCGCGGCGGCTGCTCGACGGCGAGCACGAGCTGAGCGGCAGCTGGACCGAGGCGGACAGGCTCGACTCGGGCAGGGCTTTGCAGGCCACCGGATTCGGGCACTGGCGCGTCGAAGTTCAGCGGCGCACGGCCGGCTGGGAGGCGACCTGCGAGCACGACGCGCCCGGCGGGCGCTGCGCCGTCCTCGACCCCTTCGCCGGTGCCGCCACGGCGGGCATCGTCGCCGCGCGGCACGACCGTGACTTCCTCGGGGTCGAGTTGAGCGCCGCCTACGCCCGAATGGCGCGGCGCCGGCTCCGCGACGCGGGATGCCGACCAGCGGGGGCTGAGCGGTGAGCGAACGAGCCTTGGCAGACGGCCGCGCGTGCCGCTTCCGCATCTCCTTCCGCCGCCGCTTCCGCACCCCCTGCCCAATCAGACGAGGCGGGAGGGCCGCGATCCGGCATCGCTTCGCCGATCCCGGCCGCTCGGTTTTGCCGACTTCTCCGCGTCCGATCGAGGCGTGGTCGTGATCTCGAACTCGAACCGCTCCGACCCCCGACCGATGCTCGCGATCTTCGCCGCGGCGGTGCTGTTCGCACTCTGGCGGCTCATATCGAGCATCCGGGTCGAGTCACTCGCGGCCTCGGCTCTCTCGATCGCGCCCCTCGCTCTCGCCGCCATCGCTATCGCCGCCGCGCTGGCTACGCATCGCTTCCTCGCAACTCGCCACACGCTCCGATCGCGCCGTGCCGTCGCGATCGTGCCTGCGGACGAGTTCGACGCGGAGCCCGATGCCGTCCTTCGCTTCGCCGCCCAGCTCGCCGCCTCAGAGCGCAGGGTCGCCGGCTGGGTCGACCGCCGCGCCTCAGCGATCCGCATTCGGCTCGCCAGGGATTCCGAGCGGCGGCTGGTCTACGTGCTGGAGGTGCCCGAGCGGGCGGGCGAGGCGCTGCGCACGGCGCTTCGCAGCTTCGAAGGCGTCGAGGAGCGCCCTGCAGCCGAGGTGCTGGGCGAGGTGAAAGGCGACGGCGAGCGCGCCGTCCTTCGCACCGAGCTCGTGCTGGCGCGCCCGAGCGTCGAGCCCTTGGCGCGACTCGCGCCGAAGCCCGATCCGCTGCAGCCCTTCGCGGCGGCGATCGGCCGCCTCGGCTCCGGCGAGGACGCGAGCGTCTGCGTTGACCTGCTGCCCGCGAGCGGCTTCCGCGCGGCACGCCTCCGGCGGCGCCTGCGACGGGAGGCCCGCCGCATCCACGGAGATCGCCGCGACTGGGTGGCCGTGCTGAACGGCGAGGAGCGCCGCCGTCCCAGGCCCGACCCGCAGGAGCAGGTCGAGCGTCGCGGCGCGGTGCAGGCGGTCGACACCAAGCTGCGCGACTCCGGCGAGCTTTTCGAGGCGCAGATCCTCCTGCGGAGCGCGGCGCCGACCCGAGGGCAGGCGGAAGCGGCGATGTCGGGTCTGCTCGCCGCCTTCCGGCCGCTGGCCGAGCGCAACTACCTGCGGGCCTCCGGACTGCCGATCCCCGGCCTCGCCTTCCTCGGCTCCGACCTGCCGCTGCGGCGAGGGAGCTTCGACCGCCGCTTCGCCACCGGCCTCTTCCGGCCTGCCCGCAAGACGGTCCTGACCGCCCGCGAGCTGGCCGGGTTCCTGAAGCCGCCGAGCGTCCATTGCGGCGAGCGGAACGTCCTCCGCTCGGGCGCGCTGCTCTCACCGCCACCCGAGCTGCCGGCCTTCGAGAAAGGCCGCGGCGACCTGATCCCGCTCGGCAAGGTCGTCACCGATTCCGGTGAGCAGATCGTCGGCGTCCAGACCGCCGACACCTTCTTCACCTACATCGCCGGGCGCTCGCGCTACGGCAAGACCGAGGCGGCGATTGCGCAGTTCGCCCACATCGTCAGGGCCGGTCACGGCGGTCTCTTCCTCGATCCCCACGGCGATGGCCTGGAGCGGGTCGAGCCTTACCTCGCCGAGGTCGCCGGGCGGGTCGTGCGGATCGACCTCGGCCCCGGCGCCCGCGCCGGACAGCCCGGCTGGAACCTCTTTGAGCTCGGCGGCAGCGCCGAGGAGAGCGAGGCGCGGGTCGAGGCGGTCGTCGACGCCTTCGCCTCGGCGCTCGAATGGGGCGAGCGCTCGACCCGCGCGATCAACCTGACCAGCCAGGCCGCCGCCGCGCTCGCAGCGATCGCCCGGCGCCTTGACGCGGAGCTGGCGCCGACGATCTTCCAGATCCCGACGCTTCTGAGCGACGCCGAGTGGCGACGGGCGGTGCTGCCCTTCCTGCCGCGCGCCGACCAGCGCTTCTGGACCGACCGCTTCCCGCTGCTGGCCTCCGAGGCGATCACGCCGGTAACGAACATGGTCGACCGGCTGCGGCGCTCCAGCCGGGTAACAGCCCTGCTCGGCCAGAGCCGAAGCACCTACCAGGTCCGCGAGGCGATGGACAAGGGCAAGATCGTCCTCGCCTGCCCGGGGACCGGCGGCACCCGCGACCGGCTGATCGCCAACCTCCTGCTCTTCGACCTGCTGCACGCCGCGCGCGGGCGGGCCGACCTTCCGCCGGAGGAACGCAAGCCGTTCTGGGTCTTCCTCGACGAGGTGCAGAGCTATGACGGGGCGGCCTCGGGCAACCTCGCCGCGCTGCTGGAGCAGAGCGCCAAGTTCGGACTGCGCGCGGTGCTCCTCAATCAGAATCCCGAGCGCCTCAGCGCCGCGACCCTGAACGCGCTGACGACCAACCGCTCGCACCTGCTCGCCTCGACGCTCAACTCCCATGCCGCCGCGCTCATAACCAAGGAGTGGGGCGGGCGCGTCAGCCCCGAGGCGCTGACCAAGCTGGAGCGCTACCGCTTCATCGCCCAGGTCACTCACAAGGGCAGCCTCAGCGCCCCCTTCGCGCTCGGCGGGGTCAGGGTCGAAGACGTCCTAGACGATCCGCCGGCCCGTTCCGCCTGTGAAGGCCGAGGGCACGCTGCCGTCCGCGGCCGGTCCGCGGCCGAGGTGGCGGCGCATCTCGACAGCCTTGACGACCGGATTCTCGCCGCGCTGAAGGGCGGCTCGGGGAAGGGCAGCCGCGGGCACGCCGAGGGGCGACGGCGGCAGGGACGCTCGGGGCCGGTCCGTGTCACGAGGAGGCACGAGTGAAGCCCGCCGTGCCGATGGCGGCGACCGAGCTTCTGGCCTCGCTCGCCCAGCACCGCGTCCTCTCGACGCCGCAGGTCCGCGAGATCCACTTCCCCGACCGCAGCCCTCGCTGGGCGCGGATGGCGCTGGCGCCGCTCGCGAACACCGGGCTCGCCGCGTTCGTCGTGGGCGGTGGAGTGGCAGGCGCGCCGCGCCGCCTCTGGTACGCGACCGAGCGCGGCGCTCGCGCGGCGCTCGACGCCGGCCTGCTGGAGGAGATGCCGAGGCCGCTCGACGCGAAGGCGGCGGCCGGGCCGCTTCAGCGGCACACGCTCGCCGTCAACGACGCGGCGATCTGCTTTCTGCGCGCCGCCCGCGAGCGGGGCGACGAGTGCGGGCCGCTGGCCTGGCGCCACGAGGTGGTCCACCGACTCGGGCACGGGCGGCGGGCGCGCTCGCTCTTCGCCGACGCGGTTCTCACCTATGTGCGGCTCACCACCTCCGAGGTCGTGGTGGAACAGCGCTTCCTCGAGTTGGACCGCGCCACGCTCTCGGTCGACCGCCTGGCGGCCGAGCTTGCCCGCTACGGGCGCCTGCTGCGCGCCGAGGACAGGCAGGGCGAGCCGCTTTGGCGGTTGCAGTACCCGTCCTTTCCGCCGGTCATCTGCGTTCTGGCCGGCGCCGAGCGGGCAGCGCTGCGACGGCGGCGCGATACCGCCGTGGCGATCCTCGGCGACGACCCGGACTTCGCCGACTCCCCGGACCTCTCGGTGCGGCTGTGCCTGGCGGAGGAGCTGGCCGAGCGCGGACCTTTCGCGCCGATCTTCACCGACGCCCGCGAACCCGAGGAGCCGGTCGACTGGCTCCGCGCCGAAGGCGAGGCGGCCTGATGGCGCGGGCGAAGCGCAAGGCAGCGGGGCGCAGGCGCGGGGGCTGCGCGGGCAAGCCCGAGTCCGGCCAGAAGATCCGGCTGCTCGAAGGCGACTGCCTGGAGATGCTGGGCGAGCTGGAGGCCGAGAGCGTCGACGCGATCGTCACCGACCCGCCCTACGGGATCGGCTTTCAGCACGAGCGTTGGGACTCGGCGGCGATCCGCGAAGCCGCGGCGCGGGCAGGCCACGACCGGCTGAATCCCAACGAGGCGTTCGAGGCCTGGTGTCGCATCTGGGCCGCCGAGTGCCGGCGGGTGATGAAGCCGGGCGCGTTCATCGCCGCCTTCGGCTCGCCCCGCACCTACCACCGCCTCGCCTGCGGCATCGAGGACGCCGGCCTTGAGATCCGCGACACGCTGATGTGGCTCTACTCGGAGGGGATGTCGAAGTCCCGGCATTACCCCGGCGGCCGCTCCACGACGCTGAAGCCCGCATACGAGCCGATCGTCCTCGCCCGTCGCGAGCTCGACGGCACGACCGAGCAGACGATCGCCCGCCACGGGACCGGCGCGCTGGGCGCTGAGGAATGCAAGGTCGAGGGGCGCCATCCGGCGAACGTGATCCTCGGACACGACCGAGGCTGCGACGAGGAGCGCTGCGCCGCGGGCTGCCCGGTCGCCGCCGCCGACGCCTGCGCGCAGGAAGGCCGCTCCCGCCTTGAGCCGAGCCGCTTCCTCTACTGCCCGAAGGCGAGCCGCGCCGAGCGGGACGCGGGCTGCGAGTCGCTGCCTCCCCGCGCGCTCGACCTCTTCCCGAACGCTCAGAAGGGCGGCAAGAAGCCGGCGGCGGCCCGTAATCCCCACCCGACCGTGAAGCCGCTCGCGCTGATGCGCTGGCTCGTGCGGCTGCTCTGCCCGCCCGGCGGCGTCGTGCTCGACCCGACCGTGGGGTCGGGGACCACCGGGGCGGCGGCGGCGCTGGAGGGCCGCCACTTCATCGGGATCGAGCTTGAGCCCGCCTATATGGAGATCGCGCGGGCGCGCATCGCCCACCACGCCGAGCGCCTTCCGAATAGCCCAAGGGTGGACCGCGCCCCTTTAGGGAGGAAGCGGTGAGCGGCGGGGACGGGGCGCTTCGCCTCGACCCCGAATCGATCGAGGCGCTGGCGCACCGGCTGGCGGAGCTGCTGACGCCCAGCGAGCCGCCCCGACCCCGCGCGCAGCTCATCACCGCCGAGGAGGTCGCGCAGTGGTGGGGCATCGGCCGGCGCTGGGTCTACGACCACGCCGACGAGCTGGGGGCGCACCGCCTCGGCGGCGGCCGCCGCCCGCGCCTTCGCTTCGATCCCGACGAGGTGGCCGAACGACTCGGCGAGCCGGGCGCTCCGGGCGGCGAAGGCGATGCGCGGGGATCGGAGGCGATGCGCGCCGATTGCGCGTCTAACTCGCTTTCCACGCGCGGCAGAGCTATGGTCGGACGGCAAGCAAAAAAACGGCCGGGGCGGCGCGCGAACGCCCCCCGACCCGGCGCCGAACAGGCCGGCGCAATGAGGAGGCTACTTCCCCGAAGTCCTCACGTTGCTTCTGCCCGCCCGGCTGCTGCCGGGAGGCCAGGAGGCAGTCGATGAGCGGCAAGGCAACAGGGCAGGTAGCAGTCGATCTCAATGAGGAGTTGGCCCCGTCCACTCTTCCCGATGAGGCGGCCGTCGAAGCCTGGCTGCGGGCACTGCTCGCGGCGGGAAACAACTTCCATCCCGAGGAGAGCTTTCGGGAGTTGGTCGACGTCAGGACGGGCGCCCGCAGCTTCAGCGCCGAGGACGCGAGGCGGCTGGACCGGCTGATGGACCGGGCATTTGAGCACTGCGATCCCTGCGA
>JBFXEM010000003.1:0-28516 GCA_050180135.1 Solirubrobacterales bacterium
AGGTGTTCTTGCGGGATCTGATCGGCGCAGGCGCGGGTGAAGGCTTCGGCGATGAGCGCCGCCTCCTTCGCCCGCTTTTGCGCTCGAAGTCCATCGATCCCGCCCTGCTCACGAAGGGTGAGCCAGCGGTCGTCCAGCAGCTCGCGCAGCTTGTCGACGCCGATGCCTTCGGTGGCGATCGTGGTCGTCACCGGGAAGCTGCGACCGAGAGTGAGGCGCAGATGGCGGACCGTCTCCGGGGCGCCGGGGCGGTCGGCCATGTTGACGACCACCATGTCGGCGACCTCCATCAAGCCAGCCTTGATCGCCTGCACGGCGTCGCCGAGGCCGGGGACGGTGACAAGCGCGATCGTGTCGGCGAGCTCGGCGATCGCGACCTCGGTCTGGCCCGCGCCGACGGTCTCGATCAAGATCACGTCGAAGGCGCCCGAGATCTCGAGCAGGCGGGCGACGTTGCGGGTCGCGCCGGCGATCGCGCCATGCGAGCCGCGGCTGGCGAGGCTGCGCACGAAGATGTCCTCCCGCCCCAGCAGATGGGCCTCCATGCGGAGGCGGTCACCGAGCACAGCGCCACCAGTGATCGGGCTCGAGGGATCGATCGCCAGGACCGCGACCCTCGCCCCCGCGTTCGCATAGGACTCGATCAACCGCCCCGTCAGCGTGCTCTTCCCGGCACCGGGAGGACCGGTGATCCCGACCACGTGCACCGGCTCCTCCGGCGGCGGCAGCTTGACCCGCCAGGGGGGGCTGTTCTCGACCTGCGTGATGGCCCGCGCCAGCGGGCCCCACCCTCTGCCCTCGGCGTGGCGGGCGAACAGTGAATCCAGATCAGCGTGCCCGTACAATTTCGATCTCCCCGTCGAGGATTTGTTTCCGGATGACCGCCTTCGCCGACTTGCCGATCCCGGTCGACGGGAGCTCGTCGACGACGGCGGCGCCGGAGGGGCGCTTGAACGAGCTGAGGTCGCGGCGGCAATGCTCCAGGATCGTCAGCGCATCGAGCTGATTTCCGTTGGCTGCGACGACGACCACCACAGGCGTCTCCCCCCAGCGCTCGTCGGGAATGCCGACGACGGCGGCAGTGGTGACCGCCGGGTGCCGGCAGGCCACGGCCTCGATCTCGGCCGGTGCGATGTTCAGGCCGCCGCTGATGATCAGGTCCTTCAGCCGGCCGGTGAGGAAGACCCTGCCGTCCTCGTCGATGCGTCCGATGTCGCCCGTGCGCATCGCCCCATCGGACATCCTCGCCGCCGCGGTGGCGTCGGCGTCACCGTCGTAGCCGAGCATCTTCGCCGGGCTCCTGCAGACGAGCTCGCCGGCGCCCCCGTCCAGGATCTCGTTGCCGGCCTTGTCGATGGCGAAGAGGCGCGAGGTCGGAAAGGGGACGCCGACCGTGCCCGGCACGCTGCGCAGGAGCCGGTGGCTCGCGGTCGTGATCGTCAGCAGCTCGGTCATCCCGTAGAACTGGTGGGTCTCGACGCCAGGCAGGGCGTCCCACCAGCGCTGGAGGAGGCTGACCGGCATCGGCTCCGAGGCGAAGGAGACCCACTGCAGGCCCGCCAGATCCTCGTGCGCCGCCTGGTCGAGCAGCCGCGCCATCACCGTCGGGACCGCGTTCAGCGTCGTCGCGCCGCGGGCCGCCGCCGACACCCGCTCGGCGTCGAAGCCGGGGTGCACGTCGAGCGCGCCACCGGTGCAGAGGGTCGGCAGCACCTGCTCTGGAATCGAGGCGTAGAACGGAAGGAAGGCGACGTTCCGGTCGCCGGGCCGGAACGGAAGAGCCGAGCTCATCTGCAGCGCCGCGTGCAGCAGGGTGGCCTGGGAGTGGACGACACCCTTCGGTCTACCGGTGCTGCCGCTGGTCAGCAGGATCGAAGCGGGCGTGCCAGGCCCAAGGCGAGGCAGGTATTCCGTCCCCTGGACCGGCAACCCTCTGAGCGACCACACCGGTAAGTCTTGCGCGATAGCCTCGCGCACGTCGGCGTCGATGGCGCCGGCGATCAGGCCGCTTGCGCCGACCAAGGCCAGCTGCTCGCGGACAGCCGAGACGTCGAGCATCGCGTTGATCGGCACCACCACGCAGCCGGCGCGCATGATTCCGAAGTAGGCCGCGAGATAGTCGGCCTCGTTGGCGCCGATCATTCCGATCCGATCGCCTTGCGCCAGGCCGAGGGTCTTCGTCAGATGGCGGGCGATGCCCCCGGCGCGCTCCCAAAGCTCACGGTAGGTCCACACCAGTCCGTCGCCGAACACGGCCGGTCGGCCCGCTTGCGCCCGGGCGACGGCGGCGACCCATGCGACCAACGTCTGCGGCGACCTTGACGCGGTCATCTCAGCGTCCCTGCTCCCGCTTGGTGGTCGCGACGACGATCGTCACGCCGGCCCGCGCCGCCAGGATCGGGTCGCCGGCCTGCAGGACCCCCTGCTCGTCGACGCTGGCCACCTTGTGGATGTCGGCGACGATGTGCCGGCTGGACGGGGCCGGGATCGCCGGCCTCTGGTACCTGGAGGCGCTCGAGATCCCCGCCGCGACCGCCGACGTGGCGACGGTCGTGCTCGGCAACGGGGTCGAGATGTACCGGAGGGGCGTGATCAGCCGGGTGAACGATCCCGCCGCACAGTGCGGGGTCGAGGTCGGCATGACTGTCGCCGAGGCGTCCCGGGCGATGCTCGAGAACGACCCGCAGCCGCGGTCGCCCGCGGAGATCACCAACCGCACCGTGATGCTGAGCGCGCCCGACGGCGGCGCCGTGATCTGCACCGACTCGATCGCCTTCGGCAGCGAGGAGGATCGCGATCGCAACGTGCTCTGCACCGCCGGACACACCGGGCGGAGCGCCGTCCCCTACCTGCGCAAGGTGTCCCCACTCGGCTTCATCTGCTCCGACGGCGGGCGCGGCCTCGACGACTCCGGCATCGCCGGGCTCGACATCGTCGCTGCCGATGGGCTTGCCGGGGCGACCGTCGACGCGCGGACCGCGCGGATGGGCGACGGCCTCAGCACCTACTTCGACGGCGTGATCAGCGCCTGCAACGGGCCCGCCCGCGAACGTGGGGTGGAGGTCGGCCGGCCGGCCCGCGAGGCGGCGGCGCTCCTGCTCGGCTGCCGACCGGCCGCCGGGTAGCTCCCGCGCGGCAGGCTGTCGATCCACTCCTCGGCACGGCTCGCCGAAGTTCAGATGCCCTCTCGTGACCTTCCTCGGTACCATCCCGATCGCCCTACACCTGGAGGGGTGCCGGAGTGGTTGAACGGGACAGTCTCGAAAACTGTTGGCGTCGCAAGGCGCTCGTGGGTTCGAATCCCACCCCCTCCGTTCTTCGCTGTGAAGTGCCTGCAAACCGACGGGTTCCAGTCAGCGAAAATCGAATCGGTCGCAACCGCCAGCTTCCTCAAGAAGTGGCGTCATGGCGCCGGACGATCGCAAATAGGACGCAAGGTTCTGCCGGTGCCGATCGACTCGGGGGCGGACGCCGGGCCCGCGCCCGTTTTGAGTGACTCCTGACCCGCCGTTCCCTGGTCTCTGGAGACGCCCCTCACATTCCCCCTTTTCTCCGAGGCTTAGCGCAAAAGAGTCCGAGGATTCCCCTTCGGCCCGGAGGGACAAGATGGCGGCCCCGACAAATGTCCTCGGTTTACTTAAGGATCGCATCGGGCATTCCCTGCGGCGGCGCGCGAAAGCACGGGAGGCGCATATCCAGGGCGCGTCCCCCGTGGCGTGTGGGGGCAACACGTCATGTGGTCCTTGTGGACCATCCCGGGTTTCACGGAGACCGGATTATGTGGGTACCCGGCCGCGCCCTACGACCCTTGGCCTTCGATCGCCCAACGGCTACTATCGCCAAGCCAACCGAATACAGCCCATGCGAGTGATGTGAAGCTTGATCCGTCGTCGAAAATGGCGATCCGGAGGTTCCACATGGGCGAGAGAAGAGAGGAACCTCCATGCCCATTTCCGGCGCCGGCTCTGAAGACGACCTTCGCGAAGCACTTATGCGGCTCACGGCCCTCATCGGTCAGGAGGCAGAGGTCGAAGTCACCCCTGGTACCGGTGGCGGAGGAAGCCCGATGTCTTTCGATCGGGTCGAGATCGTCGAGATCGAGACAGACGATCGGGATGTCTTCCTGCGACTCACGGGTGCCGACGGCCGGAGACTGTCGGAGCTCAGATTCGATCGGGATTCATTCTCGGCCTGGCATGAGACCGTCCTGGGCGTCGTACTCGAGTTCGGATCGACGACCCTGGCGGCGCGGGTGTGGGTGGGCTCCGATGTCGCCGGGGGTCCGTCGACCGATGAAAGCGGCTCGGGGCGCAGATCCGAGGTGACCTTCCGCGAGTTCCTCACGCTCCTGCACCCGCGGATAGGGAGGACATGCGAGATCGAGGTACGTCCGAAGGAAGGCTTGGGCGAATCGCTGCGACTGAAGAATGTCGTGATCGCCGACATCGTCGACGTGCCCGAGGAGGACCGGGGGACGGACGGCGACGCCGTGGAAGTGCATCTGGAGGGTCTCGACGGCGGGCGGCTCGGCAGCTTTCTCCTCAGCGAGGCGAGCGTGGTCGGAGGCCGGCCGGATGTCGCCTACCAGGTGATCGACTGTCGTCGGATGAGCCTCACAATCTGGGACTCGGAAGTCCTCGAATGGGTCCGCCAGGGAGGAGATCCCAGCGAGCGCTGATCGTGTCCGCCGGGCCGAAGCCGCCGATAGGGCGCCGATCGGCGAGGTCGCGTAACGGCGGTCATCTGCGTCTACATACGACCCACTGTCGGGCGGCAACATAATGTGGTTTATCGTGCGGCAGTTCACCTAAGTTGAAGTGGATTGCCGCCTAATTCACCTCGGGAGCGTCCCGTCGCACGGTCTGAGCAGGCGCCCTCAGGGACGTCCTGCGAGAGAGATAGCTTGGCTTCATGCCAGTGCTAGAAGACCACGAAGGCGACCATCCGGAGCCGTCGAAGCGCAACTATCTGCTGAAGACAGACGGGTCCGGCACGGGGACCGTCGACAATCCAGCTGAAGGCGCGATCGGAGTCGTCCTCAGGGACCCCGATGGTCAGTTGATCGAACAGATCTCCGAAGCGATCGGACCCGCCATCAACACCGTTGCGGAGTATCGGGCCCTCATCGAAGGACTCAAGCTCGCCCGCGGTCGCGGAATCCAACGCATCCGGGTGTTCGTCGACTCGGAGCTCGTGGTCGACCAGGTAAACGGCCGCGCGAAGGTGGGCAAAGAGCACATCAGGCCCTTGCACGCGGAAGCGTGCTCGCTGCTCGAGGAGTTCCCGAACATCAGGGTTTCGTGGATTCCGCGAAAGTGGAATGACGAAGCGGACGCGCTTGCGACCGAAGCGCTTCGTGGTCGGTGAGCGCCGGCTGCACTGAGACGATGGCAGGACGTCAAGGCCGTGTGTCCGATGACCTGTTCGGTCGGATGGAGTGGAGCTTGACGACGGTCCGCGGGGGCGCCGTCAGGTAGGAGGTCACCACGACGACCCCATAGCCATGAGTCGAATGGCGGAGAGGATCGAAGAGGCACTCGCGAGGATCAACGATTTCGAGGCGGTCCAGCATGGTGCCGGCCCGGAAGGACTAGCCGACGCCGTGCTCTGTCTGCAGGCCTCTGTAGGGATCGACGACGAGGCTCGACTCGCCCTTCGCGAGGGACTCGAGAGATCGGATCGTTCAGGGCAGACGGGGCCGATCCTCATGGGCCTGGTGGTGGGGCTCCCGGCGGCCGACCTGGGGCCGATAGATTCCGCCCTCGCGGATCTGGGCGCCTGAGGCCCGCCCCGTGTCACCTGCCGGTCAGGTCCCTCCGCAGAACATCGAGGCCGAGGACTCGGTGCTCGGACGCGATGCTCGTATCCGAGGGCGCCGTCGCGAGGGTGATTGAGGACGTCCGCCTGGTCGCGGAGGACTTCTATCTATTACCGCGACAAAGACGAGGAGCCCGACGGCCTCGCGGATCTGATCATCGCCAAGCACCGCAGCCGGCCCGTCGGTACCGAACAGCTCGTCTTCCTGAAGCGCTACCCCGCGCTTATGCGATGCGGCGAAGTTCGAGCCTTCGTTCTGAGTTGCTGCTGGACAGAAGGCGAGAATCACTCCGGGCGACTCCTGCTCCACCTCCCACTCCGGCAGCGATCCTCCGCAGGCCAGACAGACGGGAGGGAAGAAGCCGCTCCGGCGCACGCCGAGCAGGAACTCCGGCGAGCGGTCGCTCCATGTAATGTCGCAGGTCGGGCAGGAGGTCGTCGTCGGGCCGAGGGGAGCGTCGGCGGGGCCGAGGTCGACGACACGGTCGCTCAACCAGACGCGTTGGTAGCCCGCGTCCCGGGCCCAGCGCACCAGACGGGCGAGCGTCTCGTCGACCAGACGGCCTGCGACCAGGGCGACGATCAACTCGTTGGCGTCCTCGCGGCGCTCGATCGTCAGGTCGGCGATCACGATCTCGTCGTCGAGGTCGTCGAGCAGCCGGTTACGAGGACCGAGGCCGATCAGGGTCGGGTTCCACCGGTTGAGGGTCACGGTCTGCGGGCAGATGGTCGCGCGCGGGAAGGGGGCTGACGGTTCGTATTCGCTCATGTCCCGATCGGGTCGGGACCCCCATCGTCGAGCTGACAGATCCTCAGCGCATCTCGAAGAGCTTCACCGGCGGCGGCTCCTCGCCACGCGCTTTCGAGGGGAATTCCTTGATCCCGACGCCGTCGATCTCGCCGGTCGCCGGGTGGGAGGCGAAAAGTGGGAGGAGCGCTTTGTGCCAGCGGCTCGCGTCGCCGAGATGTCTGCGTCCCTCGAGCGCGCTGGCGACGACGAGGTCAGCGACCTGCAGCCCGACCGAGTAGTGGGAGGGCCCGAGCAGGAGGCTGTCGACGATCCGCTCGAGCCCCGTGAACGGCCTTCGTCCTGCATCCGCTCGAAGAACCGGCGCATGCGGTCGTCGACCTCGCGCCGGCGGCTGTCGAGGACGATCGCCCCGTAGGAGCTCTCCTCATGGAGGAAGCGCTGGAAGCGCTCGGCGGCGAACATCAGCGCCGTCGTGTAGGTCGCCTCGTCGTCCTCGAAGAAGCGCCGCAGGCGCTCGTCGCCACGCCCTGCGAGCGGTCGCAGGACGACGACGAAGCAGGTGACCGGCGCCGCGGTCAGGGAGGAGAAGAGCGCGTCGGCCAGATCCGGCGGCACCTCGCCGTTGCGGATCCCGTGCCACTTGGCCTCCTTGTCGAGCGGCCAGCCATGGGCGCTCAGCGTCGACTGCCAGATTTCACGCAGCTCGTGCCAACGCTCGGCCCTGACCGCGATGCCACCGAGGGCGAAGGAGCGGTCGTCGGGATTTCCGGACTCGTCGAGGAACAGGAGGTACACACGCGGAAGCCTCGCGCAGACCGCGCCGCGCTTCAAGCCGACGCCCGATGTCAGGAACGTGGTCGCTGCCTCGACCCCGATGACATGACCACGAAGACGACCGCCTCGGAGATGCCGCTCTCCCACCTCGCCGACGGCGACGGGCTGGACCGCATCCTGGTGGCCCGCGACATCGAGCGACGCTCGACCCGCCGCGGCTCGGGCTACCTGCGGCTGGTCCTCGCCGACCGATGCGGATCGGTCCCGGCGGTGATGTGGGAGCCGCCGGAGGGATTCGAGGCCGCCTCACTCGTCCACGTCGTCGGCAGATTCGCCGAGCACCCTCGCTACGGCCGCCAGATCATCGTCTCGAGCCTCGTCCCCGCCGAACCGCAGGAAGCCGACCTGGCCGCCCTCGTGGCCGGGCCACGTGAGGAGTCGGCGGAGCTCGAGCGGCGCCTCGACGCCGTGGTCGAAGCTGTCGACGACGCGCCGCTGCGCCTCCTGCTCGATCGGTTGATCGGCCCCCAAGGAACGCTCCGTGGGCGCTTCGTCGGCGCCACCGCCGCCAGGTACAACCACCACGCCTATCCGGGCGGACTGCTCGAGCACAGCCTGCAGGTCGCCGAGACCGTCGCCGCCGCGGCGAGAGTCCACCACGGGGTCGACCCCGATCTCGCCGTCGCGGGCGCCCTTCTGCATGACGTCGGCAAGCTCGAGGCCTACGACGAGGATCCTCTCGACCCCGACCTCACCGACGCGGGGCGCCTCGAAGGCGAGATACCGCTCGGATACTTCCTGGTCCGCTCGGAGATCGGGCGGATCGTCGCCTTTCCGGCGCGCCGCGCGAGGGAACTCCTGCACGTGATCCTCTCCCACCACGGACGCCTCGAGCACGGGAGTCCCGTCGTCCCCGGCACCAGGGAGGCGGCCCTGGTCCACACCATGGACAAGCTCAGCGGCCTGAGGGCGGTTTCGAGCGTCTCGAGCGGGAGGCCGCACCGGGCGAGGAGTGGTCACGCTTCGATCACGTCATCGGGGCGGGCGCCTGGCTGGCCGGTGGGCGTGACTGATCGGGTGATGGGATCCGGTCGCAGGCTGGCCGGCCGTCGATAAGGTTCGGCGGCGCATGGCCGCCTACCGTCCGATCGATGAAGCGGGTCTCGCCCGACTCGACGATCCGGGGCTGATCGACCAGGCAGTAGCCGCACGTGCCGCAGGCGATGAAGCGCAGGCCGAGCTCGCGCTGAAGATCTTCGCCTTCGGCCTCGAGGGGCCACTGCTCGCGTTCGTCCGCAACCGCATGGGCTCGCACGGCGATGCCGTGGTCGAGGAGATCACCGGTCGGGCACTCGAGGACGCGATCAGGTCGATCACCAAACTGCGCGGCTCGACCGCGGAGGAGGGGCGCGCCTTCGTCTTCAAGATCGCGCGGCTTCGGATCGCCGACTTCCTCCGCAAGGGTCGGCTGCGCACCGACTCGATCGACGACGAGGAGAGCGGCGGGTCGGCCGACCGCCACGCCGGTATGGCGGTCGAGGACATCGCCGACGCGATCGACACGAACCTGGTCTACGAGCAGGCCCTGGGGGACCTGCGACCCGACCACCGTGAGGCCGTCGAGCTCTTCCTGATCTCGGGATACTCCGCCCGCGAGACCGCCGAGAAGGTCGGAAGTCGGTTCGACGGGTCCGGTAACGACTCCATGAGCGAGCAGAATGTCAACCAGATCGTCAGCAGGTTCCGCAAGGACCTTCGTACCCGCCTCGGACAAGAGGGGAAGGGCTGAGCAGATGTCCGGTCCCCAGCAGCTCTTCGAGCGGTTCACGGAGGAGTATCGCAGCCGCGGTGAGGCGGATCCTCGCGAGTATCTGGACCGGCTCGAGGGGGTCGATCGGGCGGAGCTCGAGGCCTTGATCGAGCGCTTCCTGCTCAGCGCCCCCCGCCGGGACTGGGATGCCGATGCCTTTCGGGGGTCGATCGCCGAGGGGGCGACGGAACGCGTGGCGATCCCCGCGCAGGAGGACGAGGAGGGTTGGCCGGACCTGCTGCCGACCCTCCGCAACCGTGCTCGCCTGACGAGGCGCGTAGTGGTGGGGCGACTGGCCGCAGCACTCGGCTTCCCCGAAGAGGAGGGACGGGTCGCCGTCTATTACCACCAGATGGAGCAGGGACGCCTCGATCCTGCCGGGGTCTCCGACTCCGTCCTCTCGAAATTGGCGGACATTTTGGGCAGCACCGGCGAGGCGCTCCGCCGTGCGGGGGAGCTCGGATCGGGCCCCGGTTCGGGTGGGGAGGTCTTTGCGAGGATCGGCGCCCCGGAGGGCGAGTTGCCGGGTCGGCGAGCACCGGTCGATAGCGATCCGGGCGCGGGTGAAAGAAAGGCCGACGAGCTCGACCGTCTCTTCACGGGGGGAAGCTGAGGGACCATGGAGCAGGTGCTCGAGCCCCACGAACTCGAAGCTCGAGCGACCAAGGTCCTCGAGAGCGTGCCCGAGTTCATCTGGGACGGGGAGTCGCTGCCGGTCCCGGTCGAGGACATCGTCGACAGCGTCTACGGGCTCCTTGTCCGCGACGTCGACGACATGACCGAGGCACCGGTCCCAGGCGGGATCACGGGGGGATGGATCTCGGGCCTCCTCCTGCCCGCCCAGGGTGAGATCTGGGTCAATGCGGAGGACGCGCGGCGCTGGCCGCCGCGGCGGCGGTTCACCATCTGTCACGAGCTCGGTCACTGGGAGCTCCACCGGACCGGCCAGCAGACCCTCTTCTGTCGGGCAGGATTCGTCGACCCGTGCAACGGTCCGACCGCTCCGGAGACTCCTCGACCGCCGGCGGAGGAGGAGGCGGACGTGTTTGCCGCCGGGCTTCTGATCCCCGCCCACCTCCTCGGGCCCCAATGGGACGAATGCGGCGGAGACGTGGCGGAGCTGTGCAGGCGCTTCGGCTGCTCCGAGAAGGCGATGATGCGTCGCCTGGCTTCTCTCTAGGGCGTCATGTCAGATCTATCGGGGTTCCGGCGACCCCTAGGACGTTCGCGACGCTGACGACACGGAGCTGAGGCTCGGAAGGGATGACGCAAGGCGGCACCGAACCTTCCGGTTCAGATTTGCCTCGACCACTGAGGACAACTAGAGTGCCCGCCGCTGTGAACCGAGTCTCGACCGGACAGGGGCAGGATCCATGAGTGGCCAGATCGACGCGGGCGCGGGCTCAGATTGAGCTCGACGCTCAGCTGGCTCGACTATTCCGAGGAGGACCGGAGGCGGATCCAGGACGCCGTCGATCTCTTCCGGCAGCCGGACACCAGAGATGCCCTCGGCCTGGGCAGCATCAGGGACGGCTTCGCCGACCTCCTCTCGCCCGGTACGAGCACGATCCAGACGCGGGCCCGTTACTTCCTGCTGATCCCGTGGCTCTGCCTGTGGGTCGAGCGGAGCGGTTCATCCAAGCCCGCCGCGGCGCGGGCCAGGGCTGCCGAGCTGAACCTGGTCGAGGCGTTGGTCGAGGCAGGCGACCTCGAAGGCCTGATCGGAAGACAGGCGCGACGGAATCTGAAGCGCCTGCCGTCCGACGTCTACTGGCAGGGCCTCGAGGCGTGGGCCATCCGCAGGGTCGGCGTGAGCCGCGATGCGTATTACCGATGGATCGACGACGGCCTGACCATGTGGGATACGGCCCCCGGCGCCGAGGGGGAGGAATCTGGAATCTGGCACGGCGGCCTTCCGGAGCCGCCCCCGGGCTTTCCCGGGGAGACCTCTCTCTCCTTGGCTCCCGCCGAGGCCGACTATCTCGCCGAGCGGGTGCTGACCTACTGGCCGCGGACGTTGCTTGCCTCGGTCATCAGGGACAACTGCCACTGCGACGGTGTCGACTTTCCGTGGCTGCTCCCGGAGCTGGCCCAGATGCCTGCCGCGATTCAGCAACAGGTCGAGCATGGCAGGTGCTTCTCGGAGACCATCTTCGGCGCCCAGCTGCTCTACAACCTGATGCTGGCCCGCAAAAGGCACGCGGAGCTCGACGGGCCCCGCGGCGAGGTCGATAGGTGGGAAGAGGAGATCGAGGAGTGGGAAGCCGCCGTCGCCGATCGGAGCGATGCATTGCATGCCTGGGACCTAGAGGGGTTCTGGGCGATGGTCGCCGAGAGCAGGGCCCGCGTCTCGTCGCCCACCGCAGCCTTCATCACCCGGTGGATCGACCATGTCCGGGCCGGGATCGGGGCGCTCGACATCGCCACCGACGCGCGCTGCCGCGACTGGGTCCACGACCAGGAGTGCCGGGTGAAGGGAAAGCAGGCGCGCTTGGTCAACCGGACGATGCTGATCGCCTGGGGCGGGGAATCCGGCGCCCAGCCCCTGAACTACAGGTGGAACACGACCAAGGGCTACGCCGAGGAGATCGGGCGGGTCCGCGGTGTTTGATCCGTATGACCGCAGGCTTCTGCTCGAGGCGTTGCGGCCCGAGCCGGGCTACCGGCTCGATCACGCGATCGCCACGACCTACTCGCTGGATCTCCTTGCGATGCTGGCCGCGCCGCTTGCCTTCTCGGCCTTCGCCGAGGCCGACGCGGCCGACGTGGATCCCCTCGTCCTGTTGGAGTCGCTGCGGGCGAGCGCCGAGCGGATAACCCTCTTCTGCGACGCCGGCCGGATCTACGTTCCGCCGGCGAACCGCCCGCTGTTGGCGCATCTCGAGGGCTCGGTGGTCGAGTGCGTCGCCCCGCTCGGGGGTGCCTTCCATCCCAAGATCTGGCTGCTTCGGTTCGTCGGCCAGGACGACGTGAGGTTCCGGTTCCTCTGTCTCTCGCGCAACCTCACCTTCGATCGGAGCTGGGACACGGCCCTCGTTCTCGACGGCCGACCCGGGCGCAGGACCCGTTCGGCCAACAGGCCACTGGCCGAGTTCGTGGGAGCGCTTCCCGGCATGTCCCCGCGGCCGCCCCGGGGCGCCAGGGCGGAGGCCATCGAGCGCATTGCAGCCGATGTCCTGAAGGTGGAGTGGGAGCTTCCAGAGCCGTTCGCCGAGCTTGCCTTCAGGCCGCTCGGGCACCGCGGGCGTCGCTCGCCATGGCCCTTCGGGGAGGCCCGGGTCGACCGGATGTTGGTCGTGGCACCGTTCGTCTCGACCTCGATGCTCGAGGATCTGAGCGCCAGGGGGTCGGGTCACGTGATCGTGAGTCGCGCCGACCGACTCGACCTCTGCGCACCGGACTCGCTCAGCGGATACGAGCGGAGCTACGTGCTCGACGACGGCGCGAGCGACGACGGCGAGGACTCCGCCTCCGCCGCCATGATGCGCGGCCTCCACGCAAAGTTCTTCGTCGCCGACCAGGGCCGGGAGGCGACCGTCTGGACCGGCTCCGCCAACGCCACGGCGTCCGCGTTCGAGCGGAACGTGGAGTTCATGGTCGAGATGCGTGGGCGGAAGGTCGATGTCGGGGTCGGCTCGGTCCTGAAGGCCGGCGAGCGGTCGGAGGTCAGCTTCGTCGATCTCCTCTCGCCCTATCAGCGGGGCGAGGGTCCGGATTCGGAGGTCGAGGACGAACGGGCGCTCGAACGCGAGGCCGACCGGCTCCGCAGGGAGCTGACGCAGGGAGGCATGCGCCTACGGGCGATCCCCGGCGCCGCGGAGGACGTCTGGGATCTGGCGGTGGAGTCGACCCGACCCCATGAGAAGGCCCCCTCACTGCGCTCCCTCGAGGTCTGGCCGATCACCCGAGCACGGCAGGCGGCGGCGCGACCGGTCGACCTCGCGCTCGTCGGCGAGGTTGCCCGATTCGGGAGCCTGCCCGCCGAGCTTCTGACCCCGTTCCTCGCCTGCCGGATAGTCCTCGCCAGGGAGGAGACCACACTGGACCAGGAATTCGTCCTTGCCCTCGACCTCCTCGACGAACCGCCCGGCCGCCGCGCGCGCATCCTTCGCAGCCTGTTGTCCAACCGGGGCGACGTCCTTCGCTACCTCCTCTACCTCCTCAGCGGTGACCCGACGGAGGCGCTCCGCACGCTGACGCGCGCCGGGGGAGAGGTCGACGGCTCCCGGACCGGTGTCGGCACCCCTGCGCTACCGCTGATGGAGTCCTTGTTGAGGACCTTGGACCGGGATCCCGAGAGGCTCTCCGCCGTGAGCCGGATCGTCGCCGAGCTGGAGGCCTCGGAGGGCGGCGAGTCGCTCCTCCCGGATGGTTGGGAGACCATCTGGGAGCCGGTCCGCGCCCTGGTCGATCGGAGCGGGAAGTGAACGCGGCGCAAGAGCGCCCTGACGTTGATGCGGTCCTCCGCGGGCTGAAGGACTTCCAACGGGAGACCGTCGAGCGGATCTTCGAGCGTATGTACGGTCCGCAGCCGAGTCGACGCTTCCTGCTCGCCGACGAGGTCGGGCTCGGCAAGACCCTGGTCGCGAAAGGGTTGATCGCCAAGACCCTCGATCACCTCTGGGACGAGGTCGAGCGGATCGATGTCATCTACATCTGCTCGAACGCCGACATCGCCCGTCAGAACCTGAACCGGCTCCATCCCGAAGAGGGTGGTTTCACGCTTCCGTCCCGCATCACGCTGCTGCCGCTGAGCATCGGGGACCTGGCGTCGAGGAAGATGAACTTCGTCTCGTTCACTCCGGGGACCTCGTTGGAGCCACGCTCGGCGATGGGGACCGCCGAGGAGCGGGCGCTGCTGGTGCGGATGCTGCGGGAGCCTTGGGAGATGGGCAATCGGCGCGGACCCTGCAAGGTCTTCCAGGCGACCTCGCGGTCGATCGAGAGCTTCGAGTGGTCGGTGCGGGAGGTCGACGACCGCCCGCTGAGCGAGGAGTTGACCGCGGCATTCCGAGAGGCGGTCGCCGCTCGCGCCGATCTTCAAGAGGCCTATGGCGAGCTGCTCGAACGTTATGCCCGGGTGCGAGAGCCCTCCTCTCTCCCCGACGACGTGAAGGCGGCGCGGCGCGGCCTGATCGGGGAGCTCCGACACTTGCTCGCGCAGACCTGCGTGGCGGCGCTCGAGCCGGACTTGATCCTGCTGGACGAGTTCCAGCGCTTCCGACACCTCCTGTCGGGGGAGAGCGAGACGGCCGACCTGGCCCGCGAGCTCTTCGACTGGGAGGACGAGGACACGGGCGCGCAGGCTCGGGTCCTGTTGATGTCGGCGACGCCCTACAAGATGTTCACCGTCCACGGTGAGGCGGAGGACGATCACTACGAGGATTTCGTCGCGACGCTCCGGTTCCTGGCCGGCGAGGAGAGGGCCACTCGTCTCGGAGGCCTCCTGACCAGGTTTCGGCGAGAGCTCCTTTCGTTCGATCCCTCCGACGCCGAGGGGCTCGGCGATCTCCACGAACAGATCCAGCGGGAGCTGCGACAGGTGATCGTGCGGACCGAACGGCTCGGCGCCGGAAACGACGCGAACGGGATGCTGGAGACGGTCCTTGAGCCCGCCGCACCGGTGACCGAGGCGGACGTCGCCGACTACCTGAAGGGCCAGCAGGTGGCGCGGGCCGTGGGCGGATCGGACGTCATGGAGTACTGGAAGAGCGCGCCCTACCTCCTCAACATGCTGGGCGACGGCTACAAGGTCATCCGGCAGGTCAAGGCGTCGGTCGACACGGCGTCGGGCCGGGCGTCGATGGCCGAGATCCTCCCCTCGGCCCGCCTGCTGGGCTCCGATCGCATCCGTCGTTGGGGGGAGATCGACGCCGGGAGCCCGCGCATGCGCGGGCTCGTCGACTCCATGGTGGGAGGCGGCCACTGGCGGTTGCTGTGGATGCCGCCGTCGTTGCCTTACTACCAGCTCGGCGGACCCTTCGCGGGGCTTCCCGACGATCTGACGAAGAGGTTGGTCTTCTCCTCGTGGACCGTGGTCCCGCGCGCCATCGCCTCGATCGTCTCCTATGCGGCAGAGCGCGAACTGTGGGCGGCCGGCGGTGACCGGAGCCTGAACACCGAACAGGTGCGAAAGGCCGGGCAGGGCCGCCTGGGTTTCACCACCGACGAGCGGGGAAGGCCGACCGGGATGCCCCTCCTCGCGATCCTCTTCCCGACCACGACCCTGGCCGAGCTCTGTGACCCGCTGGTCGGCGCCGGAGAACATGACGAGCCCTTGTCGATCGACGAGCTCCGGCGATGGGCCCGCGATCGGGTCCTCGGTTCCCTTGCCGAGGTCACCGCGGGGGCGGCCACGGACGGGCCCGAAGATCAGGCCTGGTACTGGCTCGCGCCACTGCTCCTCGATGCGCGGGGCTCCGACCCGGAAGCGCGCGAGTGGCTGGAACGTGCCGACGCGGTCGGCGCCTGGTCCGGCGGATTCCGGGATCCCGACGGGTCGGCCGGATGGGCGGAACACGTCGACCTGGCCCGGCGGGCTGCAAGCGGGGAACTCGATGATCTGGGGAGGCCCCCGGTCGATCTCGCCGACGTGGTCGCGGAGATCGGCCTGTTCGGGTGGGGGAACAGCGCCCGTCGGTCGTTGACTCGGTTGGCGGCCCCGGGTGTCGACGGCGGGGCACTCCGCGTCGCGAGTGCCCGGATCGCCTGGGGACTGCGCTCCCTCTTCAACCTGCCCGAGGTGCATGCACTCGTCCCGGGGCTGGTGGGGGAGGGGGCTTACTGGCGACAGTGCCTCGAGTACAGCGCGATGGGAGGCCTGCAGGCGGTCCTCGACGAGTACCTCCACCTCCTGGTCGAGGCACTGGGGTTCTCGGAGGGATCGACCGAGGTGATCGAGAAGGTATCGGGTCGGGTCTCAGAGGTGCTGACCCTTCGGGCCGGCCAGGTGGTCACCGACGAGGTCGTCATCGATCCGTCCGCGGAGGCCATCGAGTTCCGCCCTCTCCGTTTCCGCTCTCGATTCGCGGCACGCTTCGGCGACCAAGAAGACGACGAGGGATCCGAGAAGACCCACGCCGATTCGCTGCGGGCCTCCTTCAACTCTCCGTTCTGGCCGTTCGTGCTCGCCTCGACCTCGGTCGGACAGGAGGGGCTCGACTTCCATCACTACTGCCACTCGGTCGTCCACTGGAACCTCCCGCCGAACCCGGTCGATCTCGAGCAGCGCGAGGGTCGGGTCCACCGCTTCAAGAACCACGCCGTGCGCAAGAACCTCGCCCGTCATTACGGCCTGGGCGGGGTCTCGGCGGGAGGGCGCGGGCGGGACCCATGGGCGGGACTCTTCGAGGCTGGTCGGAGGGATCGCGGCTCCGAGGAGAACGATCTGGTGCCGTACTGGCTCTTTCCGATCGACGGCGGTGCGGTGATCGAGCGCCGGGTACCGATGTTGCCGCTGTCGGAGGAGATCGAGCGCTTCGAGGCGCTCCGGCGATCCCTCACCGCCTACCGACTCGCCTTCGGTCAGCCTCGACAGGAGGATCTGGTCGCATACCTCCTGGAGCGGTTCAGCGAGGAGCAGGTGGCCGAGTTGAGTGAGCGCTACCGGATCGATCTCTCACCTCGGTGCCGGCGTCGACGGGCTGTCAGCTCCTCGCCTGGAACGACGACCCCCTGATCACGATGCAGATCGTCGGCGACAACCTGATTCTCTCCGCGAGCGACCTCAACAACTACCTCGCCTGTGCGCACCTGACGGCGCTCGACCTCGCCCGTGCCCGCGGCGAAGGTGTCGGCGAACCCGACCGCGGCGCCGACGCCGAGCTACTCGCCCGCAAGGGCGACGAGCACGAGGCGGCCTACCTCGCGAGGTTGAAGGCGGAGGGCTGCGGGGTCGTCGAGATCGCGGTCGACGACGGGACGCCCGAGGCACTGGCGGCGGCGGTGGCCGCGACCGAAGACGCTATGCGGGGCGGCGCCGAGGTCATCTACCAGGGTGCCTTCCTGCGCGATGGCCTTCGCGGTCACACCGACTTCCTCTTCCGGGTGGATCGTGAGTCGGACCTCGGCCCTTACAGCTACGAGGTCGCCGACACCAAGCTCGCCCGCCGCGCGAAGCCCTACTTCATCCTGCAACTCTGCTTCTACAGTGGGCTGGTGGCCGCGACCCAGGGACGCGACCCGGAGCGGATCCACGTCGTCCTGGGCGACGGCGCTCACCATTCGTTCCGGATCGCCGAGTTCGGCGCCTACTTCCGCCACGTCAGGGACTCGTTCCTCGGCGACCTCACGACCGGCGTCACCGGGACCTACCCGGAGCCGGTGGCCCACTGCTCGATCTGCCGCTGGCGCTCGCGCTGTGACGAGCGCCGGGAGGCCGACGACCACCTCAGCCTGGTCGCCAACATCACCCGCGGCCAGCGCGAGCGGCTCGAGAAGGCCGGCGTCACCACCCTCGCCGGCCTCGCGGGCGGGCTGCCGCCGGTCGCGGGGATCGACACCGACGTCCTCGACCGCCTCCACCGCCAGGCCGCCCTCCAGCTCGACTTCCGCGAGACCGGAAAGCTCGAGTACGAACTGAGGGAGCCGCAGGAGGCTCGCGGGTTCGCGCGGCTGCCGAAACCATCGCCCGGCGACGTCTTCTTCGACATGGAGGGTGACCCGCTCTTCGACGACGGGGGTCTCGAGTACCTCTTCGGCTACGTCACCGACGACGGCACGGGGCCCCGGTTCGAGGTGCTCTGGGGTCGCGACCGGGCCGAGGAGCGCGATGCGCTCGAGCGCTTCCTCGACGCGATGACCGAGCGTCGACGGATCCACCCCGACCTCCACATCTACCACTACAACCATTACGAGGTGACGGCGCTGAAGCGACTGGCCGGCGCACACGGGACCCGCGAGGAGGAGCTCGACGAGCTGCTCCGCGGCGAGGTCTTCGTCGACCTCTACAAGGTGGTCCGCGAGGCCCTCCTGATCTCGCAACCGAGCTACTCGATCAAGAAGGTGGAGGCCTTCTACATGGAACAGCGCGACACCTCGGTGACCGACGGCGGCGACTCGGTGATCGAGTTCGAGCGCTGGCTCGAGGAGGGTGACCACTCGATCCTCGACGCGATCGCCGCCTACAACGAGGACGACTGCGTCTCGACGCTGCTCCTGCGGGACTGGTTGCTGGGTCTGCGCAGCGAGTCGAACGCCCGCCTCGAGGCCGACGGCGCCGACCCGATCCCGTGGTTCGAGACCGGCGATCGCAAGGGTCCGGGCGAGGAGAAGCTCGCCGAACTCGCCGAGAACGAGCAGCTCCTGCAGGAGCTCATGGCCGGGGTACCCGCGGACCCCGCCGAACGCGATACCGAGCAGCGGGCCCGCTGGTTGGCGGCCCAGGTGGTCGAGTACCACCACCGTGAGTCCCGTCCCGTCTACTGGTCCATGTTCGCCCGGATGGATGCCGAGCCGGCGGCCCTGGTCGACGATCCGGAATGCATCGGGAGGCTCGCGCCCGACGGCGAGACGCCTCCCCGTCCCGAGGCGAAGTCGATCGTCGAGCGGCTCACCTTCCCGCCTCAGGAGACGAAGCTCCGCGCGGGCTCCGCCGTCATCGATCCTCGTGACGGCGGCAACCCAGGCTCGATCGTCGGCCTCGACGTCGAGGCGGGGTGGCTCGACCTGAAGCGGGGTCCCAAACTCCAGAAGCGGCCGTTCCCGGAGGCGGTGATCCCTCCTGGGCCCTACGGGACCGGGGATCAGAAGGCCGCCGTCGGAAGGCTCGCGCGGGCCGTGCTCGCCGGCGATCGCGCGCGCTATGCGGCGGCGCAGAAGATCCTCCGCGGCGAGCTTCCGGGCCTCCGAGGGGACTCCTTGACGGAGATCGCCGCAAACCTCGAGGAGAGCTACCTCTTCGTCCAGGGCCCACCCGGATCGGGCAAGACGTACTCCGGGGCACGGGTGATCGTCGATCTGCTCCAGGCGGGGCACCGGGTCGGCGTGACCGCGAACAGCCACAAGGTGATCCACAACATGCTGTCGGAAGTGGAGGAGGTCGCCGACGAGCGAGGCTTCGCCTTCAGGGGTCGGAAGAAGTGCTCGGGCGGAAATCCGGAGTCCGAGTTCGACTCCGCCCACGGACTGATCGAGTCGGTCGACGACAACGACGCCCTGAACGACCCGGAGGTCGGGCTGACGGCCGGCACCGCCTGGCACTACTGCCGCGAGGGCACCGCGCGACTCGACTACCTGGTCATCGACGAGGCGGGTCAGGTCTCCCTCGCCGATGCCCTCGCCCTCGCGACGGCGGCCCGCAACGTGATCCTCCTGGGCGACCCCCAGCAGCTGCCACAGGTCTCCCAGGCGGCGCATCCCGACGGCTCCTCGCTTTCGGTGCTCGAGCATCTGCTCGGCGACCGCCAGACCGTCGAGGCGGACCGAGGTGCCTTCCTCGCCGAGACCTGGCGCATGCACCCCGACGTGGCGGCCTTCGTCTCGGAGCTGATGTACGACGGGCGGCTTCGCTCGGCACCGGGCCGTGAGCGGCAGCGGGTGGTCGCCGACGGCGGGTTGTCGGGGACCGGGCTGCGTCGACTGTCGGTCGACCACCACGGGCACTCGCAGTCCGCCCCGGAGGAGGCGACCGAGATCGGCACGGCGATCGCCGAGCTCCTCGACCGTGGGGCCCGGTTCGTCGACCACGACGGTGAGGAGCATCTCCTCCGTCCCCAGGACATCCTCGTCCTGACGCCCTTCAACGCGCAGGTGCGCTGCCTGGAGGAACGGCTGCCCGCCGGTGTCCGTATCGGCACGGTCGACAAGCTCCAGGGACAGGAGGCCCAGATCGCCTTCTACTCGATGGCCACCTCGAGCGGGGAGGACGTGCCGCGCAACATGGAGTTCCTCTTCAGCCGCAATCGGTTCAACGTCGCCGTCAGCCGCGCCCGCTGCCTCTCCGTCCTCGTCTGCAGCCCTCGTCTGCTCGACCTACGGGCCAACTCGATCGAGCAGATGCGCCTCGTGAACGCGCTCTGTGCCTTTGCCGAGGACGCATGGTGAGCACACGCCTGTCCGACCATCGACGTCAGGGGGATGGAGAGTCTCGGCCGCTCCGAGCCCCGCGACCACACCGAGAGAAATGAGGGCCTCGATCGGAGATGCAAGACCTTGAGTGATCGACCTGCCTCCCTGCCGCGGCTCTACCTGAACTGGATCGCCGACTTCGACTGGCTGATCGCCCTCGAGTTCGGCCGCGTCGACGACGGGCAGCCGGCGGAGAACTGGGAGCGCGTCAGCGAGGCCTTCGGCTATCTCCACGAGGAGCCGGGCGGCGGGTGCGTGGGCTTCAAGGTCCTCGGCTTCTCGACCTTCGACCCCGAGGAGGAGGCCGTCGCATCGATCTGGGACGGGCCGCGGTTCGACGTCCCGGTCCTCGGTCTCGCCGATGCGAGCGCGGGCGAAATCGCCCTTGCGGCGCGGGCACTGTTCGGATCGGAGGGCACGGTGAACCGGCAGTTCTTCTCCGCGGCGACCGATGCCAGGGGAGAGGAGGCGCTGGCGCTCTGGCTCGCCTGCCTGCAGGCAGGCGACTCGATGGCCCACTTCGGCCTCGGCTACACCCTCTTCGAGCTCGGTCGCTTCCCCGAGGCCTACCGGCACCTACGCCACTACACCGAGATCGCCCCCGAGGGCGCCTGGAACTGGTGCTGGCGGGGGAAGGCGGCCGCCGCGATCGGTGAGACCGACGAGGCGGAGGAGGCCTGGGAGAAGGCGGTCGAGCTGGAAGGCACGACCGGCGAGGAGACCGATGCGCCGGAGCTTCTCGCCGAGCTACGGGAGGCCTACGCCGTGGCCGAGGGGATCGATGGCAAGGAAGCGTTCGGGGATCGGGTCGCCGGGTGCCTACTCGGCGGCGCGATCGGTGATGCGCTCGGTGCACCGGTCGAGTTCATGGACCGGGCGCGGATCGACGCACGCTTCGGGGATCAGGGCGTCCGTGACTACGCCGAGGAGGACGGCGCGGGCCGGATCACCGACGACACCCAGATGACGCTCTTCACCGCCGAGGGCCTGATCCGAAGCCGGGTGCGGGCGATCGACAAGGGCATCTGCCATGAGCCGAGCGTGATCGACCACGCCTACGCGCGCTGGTCGGCGACCCAGGGATCCGAGAGCAGCCGCTGGGGCGACTGGGAGATCGACGGCTGGCTGATCGAGAGGAACGAGCTCTGGGCCCGGAGGGCACCGGGCAACACCTGCCTGTCGGGGCTCCGGGCGCCTCAGGCGGGGACGACAGATCAGCCGATCAACGACAGCAAGGGCTGCGGGGCCTTGATGAGGGCGGCGCCGCTCGGGCTCGTCCCGTTCTGGGATGCGGAGACCAGGTTCCGGCTCGGGGCCGAAACCGGGGCGCTCACCCACGGCCATCCGAGCGGATATCTCGCCGCCGGGTTCCTGGCGGCGGCGGTGGGGGCGCTGATCGAGGGATCGAACATGCCCGAGGCCATCGGCGAGGCTCGCCGGGAGTTGGTGGGGTGGGAGGGACACGAGGAGCTGCTGCGTGCCGTCGACGCCGCGGTGGGGTCCGCGCGAGAGCACGGGATGCCCGACGCGGACCAGATCGAAGAGTTCGGTGCGGGCTGGATCGCCGAGGAGGCGCTCGGCATCGCCCTATGGGTCTCGCTCTGCGCGGAGGACCCGCGCGAGGCGCTGGTGCGTGCCGTCAGCCACGCCGGCGACAGCGACAGCACGGGGGCCATCACCGGCAATCTTGTCGGCGCCGCGGTCGGTCTGTCGCGTCTGCCCGGAGACCTCATCGGGCGGCTGGTCGAGCGTGACGTGGTGAGGGCAGTCGCCGCCGACGTCGTCGCCCTGCTCGGTCCCCGCGAACTCGAGCTGACCGACGAGATCCGGGACCGTTATCCGGGCTGGTGAGCGACCCGAGATCTGATGGGTTCGCTGATCGCCTTCACGTGCACCGACTGCGTCTATGCGGAGGAGGTCGCGGTAGGGACGGGGTTCTCCGCCGTCGTCTATGAGGTGATGGTCTGTGACGGCTGTCGCCGTCTCGGCGCGGTCGCGGTCGAGGCGCCGCCGGCGTGGGTGTCGCAGGTCGCGGAGGGCGAGGTCCGGCTCGGCGTCTGTTCGCATTGTGGTGGAGACCTGGTGCGCCACCTCCACATGGGCGTCGGGTTCGGAGTGGCCGAGCCGATCGTCGGTGCCGAGCCATGCCCGAGGTGTCGGCACGGCGCGCTGGCGGTCCGGATCGTCGGGATCTGGGACTGAGTGCCGAGGTTCAGGCTCGCGGGTAGATCTCGGGGTACATCCGGGGATGGGCATCCCGCTGCCGGCGCCCATCCCTCTGGACGAAGAACGAGGACCAGCGCCACCGCGGCAGCGGGCGACTGGCCGCGGCTAGTAGGAAGGCACGATCGGCCGGTTTGAGAGCCGGCCTCGCAACCTGGCGGCGCAGGATCGCGAGCTCATGGCGAAGCACGATGGTCTCGAGCTCCTTGTATTCGGCAGAGCGAGGACGCAGCGCCACCAGCTCGATCAATCTTCGCGGCGCGAGGTGAACTCCTCCAGGGTCTTCCGTGCCGGGAGGCGGGCGGCCCTGCTCCGGCTCTCGCCGCCGTGGGACTCCCGCGAGGCGACCTCGGTGGAGAGCACGGCCTCGAGGAAGCGCTCATGCGACCACTCCTGCTCGCGGGCGCGCTCGGCCAGCTTGGGCATGGCATGCGCCGCCGTCGGCGCCTTCAGGGCGCGGAGGAGGTGGGCGAGCTCGGAGGTCTTGCTCATGCTGGGATCAGCTCGTCGTAGCGGGCGAGCGGTCGGGTCTCGACCTCGACCCGGGGCCCGCGGCGGCGCTCGCCGCGCAACCGGTCGAGGAGGGCCTGGTGGGCGGGGTCGGTGAAGGTCAGACCCTTGGCGAAGGAGCGTCGGTGACGGGCGATCGGCTCGCCGGAGTCGAGGACGAAGGCGCCGATCTGCGCCTGGCCGATTCTCACCTCGGTCCGACGACCGGCGGCCCGGGGGTCGAGCGAGTAGTCGTTGGCGTCCCAGTGCAGGTACGGGCGGGTGAGATCGTGACCGTGCGGGCCGGGGACCTGCTGGCGCCGGTGCTGACGGCCGTCGCCTTCGTGGTGGCGCTGGCCTACATCGTGGTCGGCCTGAGCCTGGTCATCCGGGCCTGGCACCTGTCGGCCGGGTGGTGCGCCGCGACGCTGGCGTTCTTCATCGTGCGTAAGCTCGCCTGGAGGCGCTGACCCTAGGATCAGACCACGAGAGAGTCACTGACATTGGGACAGGCCGGGTACGACGATCCGGCCTTTTTCGTGCTCGCGGTCGAGCCGCCGCCCCCGGATCCGTTTCGCGCTGGCGGGGCGGCGCAGCTAGATCAGCCTCCCTTGCTGATGGACTGGCTCGGGAAGGCCCGGTCGGTCGCGGCGACGTTCACGCGGCATCACCTCCTCTCTCCCTGAACTGACTTCACGGTTTTGATGTAACCGAACGATTCAATCAGTTGCCACTCAATAGACCGTTTCAACAAACCATGATGTCGCTCGCTCCGCGCGATGGCCGACTACTCTCAAGCAGTCCGCGAAATTCGACCAGTGGAGGAGTTTTGGAGATGCAGGCGACGGAGGAGCCGAAGAAGAAGGCGAAGCGCAGGGAGGTGCTGAATGCGGCGTCGGCGCTCAGCCTGCCGATCAGCCACCCGCTGCGGGTGCGCATCCTGGAAGTCGTGAACGAACGGGACATGAGTCCGAGCGATTTCGTGAGCGCGAACCTGTTCCCGCCGGAGATGTCGAAGGGGAGGTCCGAGCAGAATCAGCTGTCGATGGCGGCCTACCATTTCCGCGGGCTGCTCAAGGCGGGGTGCGTGGAAATCGTCGGCGAGCGCCAGGTGCGCGGCGCGACCGAACACACCTATCGGGGGCGCGCCGTCGCCTACTTCAGCGATGCGCAATGGGCCGAACTCGACCCCGCCCAGCGGGTGGCGATCAGCCGGACGATGTACCAGGGGATGGTCGCGCGGATCGAGTCGGCCATGCTTGCCGAGACGTTCGACTCGCGCGACGACCGGATGCTGGCGTGGACGCCGTTGATGCTGGACGGACGCGGGTGGTCGGAACTGGCGCGGACCCTCGCCGCCTGCTTCGCCGAAGTTGAGCAGATCAAGGTGGACTCGCGGAACAGGATCGCCGCCGAAGACGTGGCGGCCTTCCCGGCGACGTTCGCGATCCTCGGTTTCGAGTCACCTGCGGGCGCCCCCACGGTCGATTGAAAACTGCGCTCGCTCCAAACTTTCGTGGATTGACTCGGGTACCGGCCCGGTCCTAGAGTGGCTGTAGCGCGGGGGTGGCGTGACGAAGAAACAAGAAGCCCACTCCCTATGGGCGAGTTCCTTAGTTTTGCCCCCGCGCCGCATTGGCGCTCGGCGGCGGCTTCAGTCCAAGAGGGAGCCGTCGCCGGGCGCCCGATGCCTCCCACGGCTCCCGCGACCCTGCCGGGTGGCGATCGATACGCGCGGGAAGGGCCCGGTGGCTGCCAGGTGGTCACCCTGAGGGCGCTCGCGGGCCGTGGCTACTTGACCCCGAACCTTTCCGGTGTGGCCTACGGCTCGCTGATGTTGCGAGAGGGACCGGCAGCGGTGACCAGATCGCAGCCACCGCATTGCCAGCGTTTGGCGGCAGCGGCTTCACCCGCCCGTACAGCGTTTGCCGAAAGACCGTGGGGGAGCTTCTCGGCTGTCGCCGCGCGTCCGCCTTTCGGCCCGCCGATCTTCCCGCCCGCGCGCCCACCCTTTTCCCACCAAGCGCGCCTGTGGGGTGGGCATTCCCGACCGTGCGGCGAAGACGTGCTCGGATCCCGGCCGAGGGCTCCTCGGACCTGGTGGGCTGTGGGTCGGATTGCCGCGCTGGCCTGATCGACAGCGCGATCCTCCGGGACTGTGTTCCATGGTCCAGCTCGAGGCCTCACGCCCCACCGAGGGTGCTCAAGAGTCGACTGGACCGGAGCCGATCAGATCAGGCCGTGGCGCGGTACCCGTGGATCAATCCGCCGAGTCGATCACTTCTGTTCACGGTCGAGGCCGACGGCGTCATCGGTAGAGGCGTCACCTGAAGCCGATCCGGTGCCCCGAGGTTCAGGGCCCGGTGCGGTCGATGCCCGTCGTAGTGGTCGACGAAGACCTGGAGATCGCGGCGAGGTCACGGCCGACTTCGAGCCAGGTCCGATCCTCGTCGAGGAGGTCGCCCCGCTGCGCCAATAGCCGCAGCTCGGGGGCCGAGTTCCCGGTGGTCTCTGCGGACTTCCAAAGAGCCCACGGTCAAGCTAAGACAAGGGGCATGAAGACCCCGAGACGTCGACCCGAAGGGATCACCGTCCGCCACGGCACCGCTTGCGCGTCCCGCGACGGAAGCTCCCGCTGTGACTGCAGACCCGGTTATCAGGGACAGGTGTACTCCCCCCGCGACCGCAAGACGATCAGGAAGACCTTCCGCAGTCTCGCCGAGGCCCGCGCCTGGCGCAGCCACGCCCAGGAGGCGATCCGCCGCGGCGCGCTGCGGGCACCGAGCCGAGAGACGGTCGCAGAGGCCTCGGAGAGATGGCTCGAGGCCGCCCGGGCCGGTGTCGTGAGGACCCGTTCGGGTGAGACCTATAAGCCTGGGGTCCTGCGCGGCTATTCCCAGAACCTCCGGGCCAGGATCGTCCCCGAGCTGGGCAACCTGCGGGTCTCCGAGGTCACCCGCAACGACGTCCAGGACATCGTCGACCGCATGCTCGCCGAGGGCCTCGGCCCGAGCACCGTGAAAAACGCGATCCTGCCGTTGCGCTCGATCTACCGGCGCCTGGTGTCGCGCTCGGAAGTCGCCGAGAATCCGACGCTTGGCCTCGACCTGCCCGCGAACCGCGCGCGGCGCGAGCGCATCGCGCGGCCTGCCGAGGCTGGGTGCCTGCTCGCGGCCCTGGGCGACGAGGACCGCGCCGTCTTCGCGACCGCCCTCTACGCTGGTCTTCGCCGTGGGGAGATCAAGGGCCTTCGTTGGTGCGATGTCGACTTCGAGGAGGGCCTGATCCGGGTCGAGCGCGGCTGGGACGACGTCGCGGGCCCGATCGCGCCGAAGAGCCGCTCGGGGCGGCGGCGGGTGCCACTCTCGCGGCCGCTACGCGTCCTCCTCGCCGAGCACCGACTCCGTCGCGGCTCCCCCGCCGGGGAGGAGCTCGTCTTCGGCCGCGGGGGCGGGAAGCCGCTGGAAGCCGAGTGGGCGACCAAGCGGGCGCGCAAGGCCTGGAAAGCTGCGGGTCTCGCGCCGATCGGCCTGCACGAGTGCCGCCACACGTACGCGTCCTTCATGATCGCCGCGGGCATCAATGCCAAGGCGCTTTCCACCTACATGGGCCACTCCTCGATCTCGATCACGTTGGACAGATATGGCCATCTGCTGCCGGGGAACGAGGGCCAGGCCGCGGAGATGCTGGCCGACTATCTCGACCGGGAGGTGGGGTCCGCCTGGGGGGACCCCACCCTGCTGGCCGGCAGCTCGGGCGACTGAGGGCCGGCTGGCATCTGGCCGGTGTGCCCGACGATCGGGAAGGCGACATCCGGCGATGATGCCCGGTGTGGTGGCCGGGTCCCGGCGCGTCTGGGCCGGGGGCGCCCGGACCCGGTTCAGTCGGTGGGCAGATCGTCGGCCATGTAGATGCTGCGGGTCATCTGCCACACCGTCGGGCCGTCTTCCTCGCCCATCAGCTCCCGGGCGATGTCGAGCGCCAGGCGGAACCGACGGCGCTCGGCCTCGGTCTCGACCCACGGCGGATAGACGCCACCCGGAGGGTCGGGCGGCTCCGGGTGCCTAGCGGGAATGGGTCTGGCCATCCGAGTCTCCGATGCCGGCGACGGGGCTCCTGCGGGCTGCCTCCGGCGCATCAGCCGAGACGGATGCCACCGGAGATCACCCAGACGCCGTCCACCTTGCGCAAGCGCGCGGTGTTCGTCCCTCCGACGATGGTGGCGGTGGCCGAGCCGCCGTCGACCTCGACCCTGTCGATCCTTGCTTCCTCGAGGATCTTCCGCTCCTCGCCGCCGAGGCTGTCCGACAGCTTGTCGATCGCGTCCACGCAACTCGTTGCCCGCAGCTCCGGGATCTTCCGGAGCACTTCGTCGAGGAGTCGACGTGCCTCCTCGCCGGAGAGCCGATCGCAGGCGCCCTGCCCGTCCCCTTCCGCGAGGTCGGTGAGGTAGCCGAGGACGGTGCCTTCGACCTGACTCGAATCGGACCCCTCCGAGGTCCCGCATCCGGCCAGGAGCGCCGCTGCGATCAAGAGTGCCGCCAGCTTCCTCATCCGGCCCGACCTGCCAGCTCGGCGACTTCTTCGACGGCCTTCTCTTCGGCCGGCGTCAATCGTCGTTCCCGTCCCAGGTCGATCACGAAGCCGCCACGTAGCTCGACGGCGCCGCGTCCCGGGTGTTCGTCGAAGATGCCTTCAATCTGCCTGCCGACGCTCTCGGCCTTCTCGGGGACCCGGTAGTAGGCGATGTCGATGGTCGCGCCGACGGGCGCCACGGCCTCGAGGCCGCCCTGCGCCCCGGTCGGTTCGGCGGGGTAGACGCGGTAGCCGGCCGCCGCGAGTTCCCTTTCGAGTGCCGCGAGTGGATCACCGGGGTCCTGCTGCGCGGCCGGATCGGTCTGTTCTCGTGCGGTGCCGCTGTCGGGGGTGGCGGCGCCCGATCCGCCGTCCGCTCCTCCGCCGCAGCCGGCCATGGTCAGGACCGCGAGGGCGAGGATCATGATCCCGAGGTTTCTCAACTGGATTCTCCCGTCTTCGTGTGGTCTGTCTGCATCCCGGCCCGGTCGAGCCGACCGGATGCTTCGATCAAATCACACGCTCAGGCTGTAGAGCTGTAAACAGATCCGTGGCAGCGTCGCGTCGGTGGCGCAGCCTGAGCGTGTCCTCCTCGTCTCCCTCGGCCTGGCCTTCGCCGAGGTCCGCAGAGAACGCGGCCTCACCCAGGAGGATCTGAGCCTCGCGACCGGGGTCCATCGCAACTACATCGGCGGCATCGAGCGGGGCGAGCGCAGCCCGACCGTGGAGAAGATCGCCACGCTGGCACGAGCGCTCGGCGTCTCGCTCAGCGACCTGTTCGCGCGGGCAGAAGCCCGGTAGCGCTGCTCCTGACCACGGTACGCACCCGGGCGGGCGCTCCCGTCTCTCTGAGCGGCCGTCCTCCGTTCGCCGAACGGACCGCCGAGGACCCGCTTCGGTTAGCGGTCGAGCGGTGAACCCACACCGCCACCGTTCGGCCGGACGATGCGGAGCTTGCGACCTTCGGCGATCTGTCGTCCCGGCTGCCCCCCGGCGGCGCGGGCTGGTGA
>JBFXEM010000004.1:0-20790 GCA_050180135.1 Solirubrobacterales bacterium
GAACATGATCGCCAAGGAAGTCGTCCCAAGGCTCGAAGCACCGGCGCCGGTCGCCATCTAGTCGAACGGATCGGGAGCCCGCGCCAATGCGGGGCGGGCTCCCCTCCTCCAAGGAGGCGATCGGCGTATGGATCAGTTGAACGCCTGCACCAAGGAGGGCGCCGGCCTGCATGTCCGAGGCCTCAGCAAGACCTTTCCGGGCGTCCGCGCCCTGCGAGAGATGAGCATCGACGTGCAACCGGGAACCGTGCACGCCCTGCTCGGCCACAACGGCTGCGGCAAGTCGACCTTCGTCAAGGTCCTTGCCGGATACCACAGCCCCGACCACGGCTGCGAAGCGCAGATCGACGGCCAGCCGCTCGAGCTCGGCTCCGCCGAAGCGGCGGCCGCGCTCGGGATCCGCTTCGTCCACCAGGAGCTCGGGCTGGTGCTGGAGCTCGGCGCCGCCGACAACATCGGCCTCGCTCTCGGCTACAAGCGCCAGGGAACGAAGATCTCCTGGCGCCGCCAGAACGACGAGACCGCCGAGCTGCTCGATCAGTTCGGGATCAAGCTCGATCCGTTCGCGCCGCTCAGCGAGGCGACCCCCACTGTCCGCACCGCGGTCGCGATCGTGCGCGCCGTGGCCGGCTGGGAGCGAGGTCGGGGCCTGCTCGTCCTCGACGAGCCGACGGCCGCCCTGCCCGCCAAGGAAGTCGAGGAGCTGATGCGGATCATCCGCAGCGTCCGCGACTCCGGCACGCCGGTGCTGCTGATCAGCCACCGCCTCGACGAGGTGGTGGCGATCGCCGACCGCGCGACCGTGATGCGCTCGGGAGAGGTGATCTGGGACGGTGAGGTCGCCGCGATGTCGGTCCGCGACTTCGCCCACCTGATCGCCGGTGCCGAGGTCGAGGCGCTCGAGGAAGGCCCGCGCCGGGTGCCACCTCCGGTCCCTGCCGGGACCCCGCCGGTGCTACAGGTCGAGAACATCGTCGGCCGCTACCTCAACGGCGTCAGCCTCAGCGTTCAGCCTGGGGAGATCGTCGGCGTCGCCGGCCTGCTCGGTTCCGGGCGCGAGGAGCTTCCATACATCGTCGCCGGCGCCGAGCCGGCGCTCGCCGGCCGGATCGCCGTCGACGGCGTGCCGATCGAGCACCTCGACATCGGCGCCGCTCGCGCCGCCGGCGTCGCCCTGGTCCCCGCCGACCGCGGCCAGGAGGGCATCATCGCCGACTTCTCGGTGCGCGAGAACGTGACCCTGGTGGCGCTGCCGGGGCTGCGCAGCGGCCGCACCGTGATCCCCACCCGAGAGCGCAGGTTCAGCCAGGAATGGCTGCGCCAGGTCGGCGCCGACCCCGGCGTCGCCGAACGGCCGATCACCACCCTTTCGGGCGGCAATCAACAGAAGGCGATCCTCGCCCGCTGGCTCTCGGTCAAACCCCGCCTGCTGGCGGTCTCCGAGCCGACCGCGGGGATCGACATCGGCGCTCGCGCCGGTATCTACGAGGAACTTCGCAAGCGCGCGGACGAGGGGCTCGCGGTCCTGATGAGCTCCTCCGACGCCGAGGACCTGATCGCCGCCTGCGACCGGGTGATCGTACTCAGGGACGGCGCCATAGCCGCCGACCTGCAACTAGCCAATGTCAGCAAATCGGCGATCGTCGCCGCGATGGAAGGAGTGCACGGTGACCACGACGGCTGATGCCAACACGGCGGGGGGGCCGACCAACTCAGACCCCGGTCCCAACCCGGCGGCAAAGCCGGCCGGCCGCGGCTGGCGCCACCACCTCAGCTTCCGCAACATCGGGGCGGTCTACGTCTGGCTGCTCATCATCGTCGTCTTCTCGTTCTGGGCGCCGGACACGTTCCCGGAGTGGGCGACCGCGAAGACGGTGCTGAACCAGAACGCGATCTCCGGGCTCGTCGCCCTGGCCCTGATCGTGCCGCTCTCGGCCCGCGTCTTCGACCTCTCGGTCGGCAACGCGCTCGGCCTCTGCAACGTGATCGTCGCCTGGCTCTTGGTCAACCAGGGGATGCCGATGGGCTTCGCGATCATCCTCACGATCCTCGCCGGCATCTTGCTCGGCCTCGCCAACGGCATCGTCGTCATCAACTGGAAGATCGACTCCTTCATCGCCACCCTGGCGACCGGCTCGCTGATGGCGGCCGCCACCTCGCTTGTCTCCGACAACAAAGCGATCATCGGGCCCGAGCTCGGCGGCACCTTCGGCGAAATCGCCACCACCGGGATCGGCGGCATCGCGATCCCGGTCTTTCTCATGCTCGGCGTCGCCGCCTCGCTCTGGTACCTGCTCAACTACACGGTCACCGGACGCCGCATCTACGCCACCGGCTTCAACGAGGGCGGCGCCCGGCTGACCGGTATCAAGACCAGCCGGCTGCGCTTCGGCTCACTCGTCGTCTCCGGCACCGTCGCCGGGATCGGCGGCGTCCTCTTGGCCTCCCAGGTCAGCTCGGGCTCACCTGAAATCGGCCCCCCCTACCTCCTCGACGCTTTCGCCGCCGCCTTCCTTGGCGCTACCCAGTTCGGTGGCCGCTTCAACGCCTGGGGCACGGTGATTGCCGTGCTGCTGCTCGGCACCGGCAAGACCGGCCTGGTGCTGGTGGGCGCCCCGGTCTGGGCGCCCAGCATGTTCGTCGGCGTGGTCCTGCTCTTCGCTCTGGCACTGACCAACTTCGAGGGCAACCTCGACCTGCGCGCCTACCTTAGGTCCCGGGGAGCGGAGAACTAGCCGATCCGCTCTGTTCTCCCTAGAAAAATGGGTTGTCACTAGCGATCGCCGCTGTTATACTCACGGAACGGTGTTCTCAGGATAGAACACACCGTTTGGGAAAACGGGGAAAGCTAGGAGAGGTGAACAAAGTGACGATCCAAACTAGCCGTTCCGGCGCTCGCTTCCTGCTTGCGTTGGTCTTGTTAGTACTGACGGCGGCGCTGCTCACCGCCTGTGGTGGTGACGGCGATGACAGCACCTCGGCCTCGTCCGCGGAAACGGGACAGACCGAAACGGCTGAAACGTCGAGTCCTGGGCTCGAAGAAGCGCAGAAAGAAGTAGACGCGCATATCGAACCCCCGAGTCAAATCGGCCCGACCGAACCGGTCGAAAACGTCCCGTCCGGGAAGAACATCGTCTTCAGCAACTGCGGTGTGGAAGGTTGCGTCTTCACGGGCGAAGCCCTCACCGCGGCGGCCGACGAACTGGGCTGGAACGTGGAAACGATCGATGTCGAACCGACTCCACAAGGCATCCAGGCATTCTTCAAGGAGGCCATCCGCAAAAAGCCCGACGCGGTCGTCTCGATTGGCTTCCCGAAGGCGGCCTTTCAACGGGAGCTCGCCGAACTGGAGAAGCTAGATATCCCAGTCGTGTCGACCTCCTCGACCGACGAACCCGGCGAAGGAATCGTCGCCCAGGTGACCAGCCCGGACCGCTCCTGCGAAGCGACCGAACTGGTCGGGGACAAGATGGTTGTCGACTCCGGCGGCGAAGGCACGCTCGGGTTCGTCATCCTGACCGGCTATCCGATCGTCGAAATCTACACCGAATGCGCGATCAAAACGGTCGAAAAACGGTGTCCCGATTGCGTGATCGAGACGCTGGAAGTAACGCCGGAACAGCTGGGTGTGGACGCGGCCGAAACGATTGCCAACTGGCTGCGGGCCAACCCCGACATCGAAGCGGTGTTCCTCTCCTATGACCCGATGGCCAAAGGCCTGAAGACCGCGGTCGCCAATGTCGGGTCCGACATGCCGACGCTCTACTCGTGGTCATTCTCACCGGAAGGCCTTGAAGCCCTCCGCAACGGGGAACGGAAAGCGGCCGTCTCCCAGGACTACGCGACCGAAGGGTGGCAGATTGCCTACGTGCTGTCCCAGGTGTTCACCGGTGGAGACCCCGATCCGCCCTGGGCGCCGTTCACCCTCTGGGCAAAGGAGTTCGACAACATCCCACCGGATTCGCCCAAGTACGCGATTCCGCCGGCCAACCCCAACTTTGAAGAACAGTTCAAAGAACTCTGGGGCCTCTAGGCACTGGGTGTAGTCAGCGCCGATTTCCGAGCCGACCGCGGCGGCCCACGCCGCGGTCGGCCGGGAACGGATCGATGCGTAAGGAAAGGGTGAGGGTGGTCATGGGCAAGAACACCAATGAGCCGGTCGACGTGGTCATCGTCGGCGTCGGCGCTTCCGGGGGAACGGCGGCCAAGGTGCTCAGCGAGCGCGGCCTGCGGGTTGTCGGGCTGGAGCGCGGACCGCACCTCGATCACCGTCAACATTTCTCTGGCGACGAGCTGAAGTTCCTCAACCGCGGCTATCTGGCGCCGTCGCCGCAACTCGACCCGCGTACCTACCGCAACGACGCCAGCGAGGAGGCGGAGGTCTACCCCTTCTCACCTTGCCCGCAGCTGGTTGGGGGAGGCACGGTCCACTGGGCGGGCTACTTTCCGCGTCCCTTTCCGGACGATTTCAAGCTGCGCTCCCTGCACGGCGCGGTGGCGGATTCCAGCCTCGTCGACTGGCCCGTCGGCTACGACGACCTCGAGCCGTACCTGACCAAGGTCGAGTGGGAATTCGGCTGCTCGGGCCTGGCCGGATCGAGCCCACACGAGCCCTGGCGGAGCAAGGACTACCCAACCCCCCCGGCGCGTCCGACCGCCTTCGCGAAGCGCTTCTACAGGGCCTGCGAGCGGATGGGCATCAACGCCTGCCCGTTGCCCACCGCGCTCGTCACCGAACCGCACAAGGGCCGCGACACAAACAACCGGACGGGGCTGTGGAACCAGTACGGCGACCCGACCACGACCAGGTCGACGACGCTGACCAGCTTCGTGCCCGAGGCGTTGGCGACGGGCAACTTCGACCTGCGAGCGGAATCGCTGGTGCGGGAGATCACCCTGCGGCCGGATGGTCGCGCGAAGGGCGTGGTCTACATCGACCGGGAGGGACGGGAAGTCGAGCAGGAGGCGGAGGTGGTGATCCTTTGTCAGGGTGCGATCGAGACCGCCCGCCTGCTCCTGCTCTCGCAGTCCAACCGCTTTCCCGACGGTCTCGCGAACAGCAGCGGTCTGGTCGGCAGGAACGTGACCTTCCACGAGTGGGTGTGCGCGGTCGGCTTGTTCGATCCCGGCAGCGATCCCCTGCACGGCTACACCGGACCGTGGGTCAGCGGAGCAACCTTCGACTTCAACCGGACCGACGAGTCGCGTGGCCACATCGGCGGCGGCATCGTCGCGGCCTCCCAGGTCGGCCAGCCGATCAACTACATCGTGCCCGGTCGCCCCACCTGGGGCCAGGCCCTCAAGGACGCCGACCGGGACTACTTCGACCGGGCGGTGACGATCGGCTTCACGGCCCAGGACCTGCCCCAGCACCAGAACATGGTGGACCTCGACCCGAGCGTGCGGGACTCCAACGGGCTTCCCGTTGCCCGGATCACGTACCAGTCGCATCGCAACGACGTCGCTCAGATCCACTGGCAGGTTCGCAAGAACACCGAGATCCTCGAAACGATGGGCGCGGAAAAGACGCTCCCGGTGAACTTCGAGCGGGTGACGGGCAACACCTGTCACCAGCACGGGACGGCAAGGATGGGCACGGATCCGGGCGAGAGTGTGGTCGACCCCTGGTGCCGGACTCACGACGTCGACAACCTCTTCCTGATGGACGGTTCCTGGTTCCCGACCGCGACCGGAGTCAACCCGACCCTGACGATCATGGCCAACGCGTGGCGCTGCTGCGACCACATCGCCGATGTCCGGGCCAAGGGCCGGGAACTCGAGTTCGAGCGCCGAGAGGAGACCGCTGATGCCCGCTGACCCCACATGGGCGAAGGTCGACGGCCGCTTGGACGAGCCGGGTGGCGAGGAGAGGATGTTCTTCGAGGAGCCCGAGTGGCGGACGATCGAGGCCGCGACGGCGAGGATCATCCCGACCGATCGCGACCCCGGGGCGCGGGAGGCCGGGGTGGTGAGGTTCATCGACCGCTACCTCTCGGGCACCGACTACATCTATGCCGCGGCCGACGGCGGTGGCTTCCTGCGCATGGAGGGACCTGTCGCGGCTGCCTGGGAGGAGCACGTCGCGCGGCTGCAGACCGTCTACCGCGAGGGCGTTCGCGACCTGGATCGCCGCTCGCAGGAGCGCCACGGTGCCGACTTCGCCGACCTCGACGAGGATCGGCAGGACGAGATCCTGGTCGAGCTTTCCGGGGCGCCACTGCCGGCACCGATCGAGCAGCTCGGGGTGAGCGGGCCCGGTTACGGGGGGTTTGCGCTCCAGAACGATGCCGGCCTCGATTTCTTCCCAGCCCTCTGCCTGCACACCCGGCAGGGCTTCTACAGCGATCCGGTCTACGGTGGCAACCGCGACCGGGTGGGGTGGGCCGTGGTCGGGTTCCCTGGGCCCGAGTCGCTGCAGGCGACCCGCGACTGCACCTACTCCGTCGAGCACCTACTGGAGTCCGACTACGAGTGGCCTGACCTGATCCCTTACTTGCGAGGGCGAACGGAGTGATCTCGGCTTGTCGGTAGAGGCGGTTATCGAGCAGATCCGCGACGGTGGCTTGGCGATCGTCACCGACGATGCCGATCGTGAGAACGAGGGCGATCTGATCGCCGCCGCCGACGCGATCGACGCCGCCAAGCTCGCGTTCTTCCTGCGCCACACTTCGGGAGTGATCTGCGTGTCGCTCGAGGAGGAGCGCTGCGAGGAGCTGGATCTCTCACCGATGGTCGAGGAGAACACTGAGAGCCAGGGCACGGCCTTCACCGTCTCGACCGACGCCGCAGCGGGGATCACGACCGGGATCTCCGCCGACGACCGGGCGCTGACGATCTCCCTGCTCGCCGACCCCGACTGCTCGCGCCGCGACCTCGTTCGTCCGGGCCACGTCTTTCCACTGCGCAGTCGACCCGGTGGAGTGCTGAAGCGCAGCGGGCATACCGAGGCGGCGATGGATCTCGCCCGCCTCGCCTCGCACCGACCGGCGGGGGTCCTCTGCGAGGTGACGACGCCGGACAAGCGGCGGATGGCGAATGGAGGCGAACTGCAGGCCCTCGCCGGCGAGTACGGCCTGCCGGTCTGCACCGTCGCCGACATCGTCCGCCACAGGCTGCGTCGGGAGCGTCTGGTCGAGCACTGCTCGGAGGCCATGCTGCGGACCGACTTCGGTGCCTTTGCCTGCCACGCCTGGCGCTCGCTGGTCGACGGCATCGAGCACCTGGCCCTGGTCCACGGCGATATCTCCGGCCCCGAGCCGGTCCTGGTCCGGGTCCACAGTGAGTGCCTGACCGGCGACGTCTTTGGCTCCCATCGGTGCGACTGCGGCGGCCAGCTTCAGGACGCGATGGCGGCGATCGCCGCCGAGGGTCGCGGCGCGGTGGTCTATCTGCGCGGGCATGAGGGGAGAGGCGTCGGTCTCGCCCACAAGATCGCCGCCTACAACCTCCAGGAATCCGGCCACGACACGGTCGACGCCAACCTGATGCTGGGCTTGCCGGTCGACAGCCGCGAGTACGGGATCGGCGCCCAGATCCTGGTCGAGCTTGGCGTCCGGGCGATTCGGCTGATGACCAACAACCCGGCGAAGTACGAAGGGCTGGAGGGATACGGCCTGGAGATCGTCGAGCGGGTGCCGCTGCCGACCCGGGTCACCCCGGAGAACGTCTGCTACCTGGAAGCCAAGCGCGCGCGCCTCGGCCACCTGATCCCCGATCAGCGCAGCATGCTGTGAGTGGGGGATCCGCCGCCTGGTGATTCCCACGGCAGTTCAGATCCGCGAGGTCGGCCCTCGCGACGGCTTTCAGAACGAGCCCGAGACGATTCCGACGGCGGCCAAGGTCCAGCTAATCGAGATGCTGGTCAGCACCGGTCTGCGACGGGTGGAGCTGACCAGCTTCGTCCGCAGCGACGTCGTGCCCCAGCTGGCCGACGCGCGCCAGGTGCTCGAAGGCGCCAGGGTTCCCGACGAGGTCGCGGTCTCGGTCCTGATCCCCAACGAGCGCGGGCTCGATACGGCGCTGGAGTTGCGCGAGCGGATCGACGAGGTCAGCGTCTTCCTCTCCGCCTCGGAGACCCACAACCGCCGCAACGTCAACCGCTCGGTCGAGGAGTCGCTCTCTGCGCTGGAGCGAGTCCTGGCCCGGGCCGGAGAGGCCGGTCTGCGCCGAGAGGCGGTGATCGCCACCAGTTTCGGCTGCCCCTTCGAGGGTGCGGTCGATCCGGACCGCGTGCTCGAGATCGCCGCCCGGCTCGCCACCGCCGGGGCCGAGGAGGTCGCCTTCGGCGACACCACCGGGATGGCCAACCCGGTGCAGGTGCGCGCCTTCTTCTCACGGGCCTTCGAGCGGTTGCCCGGAGTCGAGCTGACCGCTCATTTCCACAACACCCGCGGGCAGGGCTTGGCCAATGTGCTCGCGGCCCTCGAGGCCGGCTGCGCGTCGTTCGAGTCGAGCTTCGGGGAGCTCGGCGGTTGCCCGGTCCCGGCGGGCGCAACGGGCAACATCGCCACCGAGGACCTCGTTTCGATGCTGCACGAGATGGGGGTCGAAACCGGCGTCGACCTACCCCTCCTGCTCGAGGCGGTCCGGGAGGTGCAGGGGATCCTTGCCCGGCCGCTCGGCTCACACACCCTGCTTGCCGGCCCCGTCGAGTGGCGATCATGAGCGGCCCCGCGGTTACTTACGAGGTCGCGGAGGGGGTCGCGAGTGTCGCGCTCGATCGCCCGCAGACCCGCAACGCCCTCTCATCCGAGCTCCTGACCGAGCTGCGCGAGGCGCTGCTGCGGGTACGCGAGGACGACCGCGCGCGGGTCCTGGTCCTGCGCTCGACCCACGACAAGGTGTTCTCTTCTGGGGCCAGCCTCTCGGGGTTTGCCGCCGAGATCTCATTGGTCCAAAAGCACGAGGAGATCGGCCTCCTGCCCGAGATCTTCGGATTGCTCGCCGAGCTCGGCAAGCCGTCGATCTGCGCCGCCGGGGGCCACGTCCTCGCCGGCGCGCTCGGGATCGCGCTCTCCTGCGACCTGATCGTCGCTAGCGAGGGTGCCGAGTTCGGCACCCCGGAGGTCAATGTCGGCGCCTTCCCGTTCATGGTCTCAGCTCTCTTGCGCCGCGCGATCGGGACCAAGAAGGCAACCGAGATGATGCTGCTCGGCGAGCGCATCGAGGCGGCCGAGGCGGAGCGGATCGGGCTCGTCAACCGGGTCGTGCCGGCGGCGGAGTTCGAGACCGCGGTGGCGGAGTGGGCCGCCGCCCTCGCTGCCAAGTCGCCGCTCGTCATGCGCCTCGGCAAGGACGCCCTGCGCCGCCAAGGCGACATGGGCATCGACGACGCTCTCGACTACCTGCGGGCGCAGCTGACCCTTGCCTTCTCGACCGACGATCTCCACGAGGGAGTCGAGGCGTTTTTCGAGAAGCGTGAGCCGCGCTGGCGCGGGACCTGAACAAAGGACAGACCGAGGAAAGGGCTGATTCGATGCGTTACGACTACATCATCGTCGGGGCCGGAGCGGCCGGATGCGTGCTGGCGAATCGGTTGTCCGCCGATCGATCGGTCGAGGTGCTGCTGCTCGAGCACGGGCCGGCCGATCGCAACCCCCTGCACCGGGTCCCCAAGGGTCTCTACTTCACCCTCGCCAGCTCCCGTTACACGTACCACTACCCGGCCCAGGTGCACGGCGGCAAGACCGAGATCTGGACCCGCGGGAAAGTCCTCGGCGGGTCGACCACGATCAACGGAATGATGTACACGCGGGGGTTTGCGGCCGACTTCGACGCCCTGGTCGAGCGCGGCAATCCGGGCTGGGGGTGGAGCGAGATCCTGCCCGCCTACCGGGCGATGGAGGATCACCAGCTGGGCGCTTCCGACACGCGTGGCTCGGGTGGCCCTTATGGAGTGTCGCTCCCCGAGGGCGACGAGCTCACCGCCGCCCTGATCAGCGCCGCGCAGAAGTACGGATGGACACATACCGACGACACCAACGCCGAGGACGTCGAGCGGATCGGCTACACGCCCTCGAGCACCAAGAACGGGCGCCGCGTATCGGCGGCCACGGCCTTCCTCCGTCCGGTCCTCAAGCGCCCCAACCTCACCTACGTGACCGGCGCCAAAGTCGGCAGCCTGGTCTTCGACGCCGGCCGGGCGGTCGGCGTACGGCTGACCTGCAAGGGCCGCAGCGAGGAACATCGGGCCGGCAGGGAGGTGATCCTCTCGGCTGGCTGCATCGAGAGCGCGCTGCTGCTCGAGCGCTCCGGGATCGGCGACCCGAAAGTCCTTGCCGGCGCCGGCATCGAGGTCCTCGTCGAGAGCCCCAATGTCGGTGAGCGGGTGGTCGAACAGCGAGGCGTGGCGATGCAGGTGAAGCTCAACTGCCGCCTCGGACCCACCGAGAGCCTCAACACCCGCCCCAAGCAGGCCTGGGAGGGGCTCAAGTACCTCCTGAACAGGCGGGGCCCGATCGCCGGCGCCGGCTACGACGTGGTCTGCGGCTACAAGTCCTCCCCGGAGCTCGCGCGCCCCGACATCCAGGGGCTCTTCATCCCGATGGCGCTCGACGCCGAGCAGTTCGACTCGGTCCAGCTCGCCAAGCACTCCGGGGTGATGTTCCTCGGCTACCAGATCCATCCCACCACCCAGAGCTCGATCCACATCGGTGGCTCCGACCCCGATGACCCGCCGGCGATCGACGCGCACTACCTGGAGAGCGAAGTCGACCGCCGGGCGACCGCCGCCATCCTCGACCCCGCCCGGGCGATCTTCGCGACCGAACCGGTGGCGGGGCTCGTCGCCGAGGAGGAGTACCCCGGCGAGGCGGTCTCCACCCGCGAGCAGGTGCTCGACTACGCGATCGAGTCGGGCACGGTCACCTACCACTCGGTCGGCTCGGCGGCGATGGGCCCCGGGGAGGACGACGTCGTCGACGCGCGGCTCCGCGTCCGCGGTGTCAACGGCTTGCGCGTCGTCGACGCCTCGGCCTTCCCGATCCAGGTCGCCGGCAACAGCGCCGCCCCGACGATGGCCCTTGCCTGGCGCGCGGCCGACCTGATTGGCGAGGAGGGCTGATCGCCTGAGCAGGGCCCAGGCAGTCGTTTGACCCCGTTCCACACTCTGGGAGAGGCGGCGGGATGATTCGGATCAGAAGGTGTTCGGGATTCGGTGGGAATTGACGATCGCCCTCGGCGCGATGCTCGCGAGCGCGGCCGGATCTCGCTGGCTAGGACCATCAGGGTCTTCGTCCCCGTTCACCTTGCCGCTGCGGCGCAGCAGGTCGATTACCCGGGGAGGTGGTGACGTCAGCGAACGCGCAGGTGGAAGAGGGCGTCGGGGGTCGCCGGCGATCGTGTGCACGGCGTCGACCTCCGGCAAGTCGGCGGCGATACCGGCGATGTCGACCAACTTGGTGCTGCCGGCGAAGCGAAGCTCGGTCAAGGCCTCGATCGGGCGTCCCAGCTTGGCGCTGTAGCCGGTGATTACGCCCTCGGCCTCGAGCCGGTCCAGGCGCCGCTTCGCCGCCGCCGGCAAGGGTCGCCTGCTTGCCGATCTCGACCGGGGTCAGGCGCCCGTTGCGCTCGAGCAGGCCGATGATTTCGAGATCGGTGTGTTACCTGAGCGGTGCGCTGCGGTTGTATCGCCGTCTTCATCGCAGGCCGAATTGACCACCTGGCGCACCGATCTCGACGCGCGGTGCGCGCCGGCTGAAGGTCGCGGGTTCCCCGCGCACCCACCCGCCAGCGCTTTCCAAGGCTGACCGCTCGGCGGAGTCCGGGTTGGGTGGAGTCCTCAGGTGACCGTGAGCAGCGTTTGACTCTTGGCCGCCTCGGTTAGCGGGGTTTCGGAGAGCGGAGCGAAGGCGGCGGCGATCAGCAAGCCAGCTGGGAGGATCTGGAGCCACGACTTCCAATGTTCAGGCGCCTCTTGCCCATTCCGACCCGCAGGTCACGCCAATCTGACCGGGGCTTCAATCGGCGGTCGGCTCGGAATGCCGCTGGTAAGAATATGGGGGTGACGGCGGCTTCTGAGGCGATCGAGATCGACGGGCGCCGCTACGCGTGGCGCTCGCTGGGGGCGGGGCCGCCGCTGGTCATGGTCAACGGATACGCGGCGACGAGCACCGACTGGAGCCCGGCGTTCCTGGCGGCGCTGGCCGAGAGCTTCGAGCTGATCTGCCCCGACAACCGCGGGGTCGGCGAGTCGGAGCCCGGCAGGGAGGAGCTGACGATCGCGGCGATGGCGGCCGACGTCGAGGCGCTGCTCGACGCGCTCGGGGTCGAGACGGCGGCGGTCTGCGGCTGGTCGATGGGCGGCTACGTCGCCCAGGCGGTGGCCGAGCGGGCGCCGGCGCGGGTGACCGGCCTGGCGCTGATCGGCACCCATCCCGGCGGCCCGGCCTACGTCTCGACCGGCGACGCCGAGGCCTTCGCGCGCCTGACCGACTACTCGGGGACGCCGCGGGAGCAGGCGGCGCGGCTGATCTCGGTCTTCTTCCCGCCCGACCACATCGACAGTGCCGAAGCCGAGCTGGGCGAGACATACGCGGCGGCCCGGGCCCGGCTCGACCCCGCGACGCTCGACGCTCAGGTGAAGGCGCTGGTCGCCTGGCGCGATCGCGAGCCACCGCCGCTCGGGGCGACGCCGCCGGCCCTGGTCATCCACGGAGCGCTCGACCGCCTCGTCGCGGTCGCCAACGCGGCGCCGCTCGCCGAGCGCTGGAACGCCCGCCTCGAGATCTTCGATCAGAGCGCCCACGCGGCGATGACGCAGGAGCCCGAGCGGGCGGCGGCGGCGATCGGCGAGGCGCTGGCGCCGGGCTAGGCATGCGGCCCGAGATCCGACCGACGGTCGGATCTAGGCGCCGGACACGCAGCGGTACTGGTAGTTGGTGTTGGCTTCGGAGCTGCCGAACCCGAGCGCGCCGTTGTTGAGCGCGACGACGTAGTTCGCCTTTTCGACCCCGGCGTCGATCCAGCTCGGTTCCACCCATTCGCGCTGGGTCGTCTGGCTGCCGGTATAGGCGAGGCTGTCGTAGGCCGTGAGCTCGCCCTGGCTGGGCAGGCGCTTGCCTTCACCGGCGCAGTCGAGCAGCGCCAGCCCGTACCCGGTCGCCTCGCGAGGGCTGGTTTCGAAGCAGACGCCGACGGTGCGCCGCGTGCCCGCGGGGCATTCGTTGAGCGCCCCGGGCTTGAGGTCGGACCCGGTCAGGGACTGGTTCTTGACGTCGGCGCCGGTCAGGGACTGGTTCTTGACATCGGCCGCCGTGACCGTGCCGTTGCGGATCTGCTTGGTGCCGACGCTGTTCTGCGGCAGCTGCGTCGCAGCGTAGGCGGCGCCACCGAGGGCGAGGAAGAGGGCGAGGGAGGCGACTACGTTCGCGTAGGAAAGCTTCGGTCTCATCAGGGGCTCCTGGTGGGGGTCTGGATCGGGCGGCAGCGTACCTTGCGGTTTGCCGAATTCGCGCTCTGGCCACGGTTTCCGCGCGCTCCCGGGCCCCTCGAGCGGCGCTCCGCCCGCGTGGTTCCTTTTGCACCTCCGAGGTAATCAAGGAACCACGGGATGGGGACGGAGCTACGTCTTTTTCCTCAGCGCCACGCCGAGGTTGTCGAGGCAGTTGCTCCAGCCGCCTTCGTGGGAGATGACCGATTCCTGGTCGCGCAGGTTGCTGTGGGTGAGGCGGACGGTGGTGGCGCCGTCGGCCTCCTCGAAGTCGAGCTCGATCAGGGTCTGCCGCGATTCCTCCTCCTCGTCGTCCCAGGTCCAGGTGAAGGCGAGCCGGCGCGGGGGATCGATCTCGGTGTAGTGGCCGCCGCCGCCGTGGTCGGTTCCCTTCTCGGGGTCGCGCATGATGACGCGGACGTTGCCGCCGAGGCGGAGGTCGACCTCGGCCACCGGCGTCTCCCAGTCGTGCTCGCCGTGGAACCAGCGGCGCATCACCTCCTCGTTGGTCCAGGCGTCGAAGACGGCCTCGGCCGGGGCCTGGAAGGTGCGCTCGATCAGCAGGGTCTTGCCGTTCATTTGCCGGGGTCCTTTCGGCGTCGCAGTTGCAGGGCGAGCCAGCCGCGCGCGAGCAGGAGGCTGGTGCCGGTGCTGGCCAGCACCGGCAGGGCCTCCTCCAGCGGCACGCCGCCGACGTGGGACAGGGGAATCACGTGCTCGTGGCGCCACGCTGGGACGCGGTCGCGTCGGAGAGTGCGTGCTCGAAGTCCGTCGCGTCCCCGTACTCGTCGTGGTAGTTCCACCACACGTATGCCTGGGTCTGCGGGTAGCCCTGCGGCGAGTCCTCCCACAGCTCCTGGCGCCCGAGCGCGGTGATGTCGAGGTAGGCCCAGGGCGTCCCGAGCTGCTCGTCGCCGCGCTTGTCGACGAAGTAGGTGCGGAAGATCCGGTCCTCGTCGTCGCGGTAGAAGACGTTGGTCCCGTGCCACTCGTCGACGTCGAAGTCGGCGTCCCACTCGTCGGTGATCGAGTACCAGGGCATCTCCCAGTCCATCCGCGCCTTCAGCCGCTGGATCTCGGCCTGGGGAGCTCGCGAGGCGTTGACGAAGGTGGTGTCCCGCGCGTTGAGGTGGGCGAGGTTGCCGATCTGGTCGGCCATGAACGAGCAGCCGCGGCAGCCGCGCTCGGGCCACTCGCCGACACCCGGTTCGAAGAAGAAGCGGTAGACGATCAGCTGGCGGCGACCGGCGAAGAGGTCGAGCAGGCTGGCCGGCCCGTCGGGCCCCTCGAAGCGGTACTCCTTCTCCACCTCCAGGCGCGGCATCCGCCGACGTTCGGCGGCGAGCGCGTCGCGGGCCCGGGTCACCTCCTTCTCCTTCACCAGCAGCTCCTCGCGGGCTGCCTTCCACTCCGCGGCGGAGACGATCGGCGGCAGGTTCATTTCTGCTCCTCCTTCAGGTACTCGTCGACGACATCGAACAGGCGGCCCCAGAGGGCGCGCTGGCGATCCATCCACTCGGCCGCCTCGTCGAGCGCCTTCGGCTCGAGCGAGAGCACGTGCGTGCGCCCCTCGACCCGGCGGCTGACCACGCCGGTCTCCTCCAGCACCTTCAGGTGCTTGGAGATCGCCGGCTTGGAGACGCCGAAGTCGCGGGTGACTTCACCGACCGTCGCGGGCCCGGCGGCGAGCCGTTCGACGATCCCGCGGCGGATCGGGTGCGAGAGGGCCTTGAATGAATCGTTAACCATTTGGTGAACAGTAGCGGATCGAGGCCCTGGCCCGGGGGCGGCGCCGGCCCGATCGCGACCTTCCACTTCCGGGTCGGCAAGCTGACCGAGCGCCCGCCGGTCGGCTCCTGCCCGGAGGGCAGCGGCGGCTCGGTCGGCGCGCCGTGCGTGCGCGCTCGCGGCTGACCGCCGGGGTCAGCGACTACTCGGGCTTGCCCCAGCGGTCGTCGCCGAAGTCACGGTCGCGGCTGTCCGGGACCGGGTCGGCGTCGCCGTAGCCGGCCTGGACCAGCATCCGTCGCAGGTCGATGACCATCTGCTCGTCGATGTCCTTGCCGTGGGGCCGATGCAGGGTCTCGGTCTCGGGGCCGACGGTCACTTTGAAGTGGCCGTTGTGCTCCTCGGTCACCTCGCCGATCGCCTCCAGCAGGGAGAGGGCCTGGCGCCACTCGATGTTGGCGCTGGTCGGGTGGCTGAGAATCTTGCGGACGGTCTCGCGGTGATGGTTGCTTAAGGCCATCGCGGCAGGCTACACTGGCGAAGCAATGACGACCGCCCCCGAGCAGAACGTGGTTACCTCGCTGCTCGTCGGTGGCAAAATCGGCGCCGCGATCGTTATCGCGGTAGTCGTCTGAGCACCCAAGAACGCCCGCCGACCAAAGACACAATCGACAGGGACGCGGCGGAGGCGTTGGCACCTCGCAGAGTCCCCTCGAAGAACTGGCAGGAAGCCCTGGAATCCCAGGCCGGCCGCCGTTTCGTTCGCACATCGCACTGGGGCGCGGATCGTCAACCGCCGCGCCCGCCCGCCGGCGGACGTTGAGACGCTCACCGCCGCGTCGCGGTTAAGCTCGGCTGAGTGAGCGTGGACACGCACGGACGCTGGCCCTGGGCCGCGGCCGCCCTGGTCGCCCCCGGCTGGGGGCTGGCGCTGGCGCGGCGGCGGCAGCTCGGCGCCGACGATTTCTGGATCGCGGCCTTGGGGCTGCCGATCCTGGTCAGCCACCAGAGCGAGGAGTGGGTGCGGCCGGGGGGATTCCTGCCCTTCAGCAACGAACGGCTGCTGGGCAGCGGCCGGCCGGACTGGCCGCTGACCGAGCGGGTCGGGTTCCACGTCAACGTGACGATGGGCTGGGGGAGCGCGGTCGCCGCCGCGGCGCTATGGCGGCGGACGCCGGCGCTTGCCGCCTTCGTGCTTTGGATCGAGGCCGGCAACGCGCTGATGCACTCGGGGATGGCGCTGCGCGAGCGCCGCTACAACCCCGGCCTGGCGACGGCGACGCTGCTGATGGCCACCCACGCCGGTGCGGGGGCGGTGGCGCTGAAGCGCAGCGGCCGGCTCTCGCGGCGCGCCGGGTTGGCCGCCGCCGCGGCGGGCGTCGTCTTCAGCGCCGGGCTGCCGCTGGCGATGAAGGCGCGGATGCGCCGGGCTTGAGCCGCGCGCACCAGACGGCGAAGAGGGCGACGGCGACGATCGCATCGGCCCAGTGCAGGCCGATCAGCACGAAGAGCAGGCTGGGCAGGCCGGCGAGGACGGCGCCGAGCATGGTCGGGCCGGTCGGCAGGCGCAGGACGCGGGCGGTGATGGCGGAGCAAACGAGCCAGGCGACGGGGCCCGAGATCCAGCCGTAGTCCTCGAAGAAGCTGTGCGGCAGGGCGAGGCCGAGGGCCAGCGAGAGGACGGCGACGGCGAGCAGCTGCACGAGCGCGGCGCGCCAGAGGATCGCGGTATCCATGCCCTGGCGAGGCTACTGGACGACGATCTTGCCCTTCATCGTCGGGTGGATGTTGCAGTGGTAGGCGAAGGTGCCGGTCTTCTGGAAGCGGACCGAGAAGTCCTCGCCGGAGGGGAGCCGGCCGCTGTTGAAGCCCTTGGCGCGGGTGACCGTGTGGGTGGTGCCGCTGCTGTTGACCCACTCGACCTTGGTCCCCTTGGCGACCGTCAGCGTGCCCGGCCTGAAGGCGAAGTCGACGATGCTGACCGTCTTCGAGGCGCTGGTCTGGGCGGGGTTGGCGGCGGCGGCCGGAGCAGCCAGGACGGCGCCGAGGGCGAGAGCGAGGACCGCGATCTTCTTCATGCCCCATATACGGGGCGGGCGGGAGCGAGGTTCAACAGAAGAAGTCGAGTTCCGAACACAGTTCGGAGGTGACGCCGCCGAGGCCGGCGACTTCTTCTTCGAGTTCTTCGACCCGGCTTTCGAGTTCGCCGACGTCGCTGCCGCCTTCGATCTCGCCGCGCAGTTCTTCGAGTTCGATTTCGACCCCTTCGACCTCGGCCGCCCCCGAGGGACCTTCCGGACCCTCCGGCCCGCGCGGGCCCGTCGCCCCCTGCTTGCCGGCCGGACCGGCCGGCCCGGTCTGCGCCAACAGCGCCACACCGGTGCCGATCGCGGCGCTGATGATGCAGACGCCGACGACGAGGGCGATGAACTGGGTGCGGGGCAGCGAGACCATGGGGGGCGGGAATCATCGCAGTCGCGGCCGCTGGGGTTGGCGGTTTGCTCACCCGCGTGCGTGAGTAAACCGCCAAGCGCCGCGGCGCTACCCTCCACTCAGCACCCGGGCGGTTAGCTCAGTTGGGAGAGCACATCCCTTACAAGGATGGGGTCACTGGTTCGAGCCCAGTACCGCCCATCGGCCAGTTGCCGACCGGAAGCCGAGGATGGCCACGAGGATGCCGACCGCGGCAACCGCGACCCCGAAGAGGAAGGCGCTCTGCGCCCCCTGGACGACTCCGCCGAAGGCGTCGTCCGCCGCCTTCTCGGAAGCGCCGGCCGCCACCGCCGTCGCCGCGGCGAGGACGATCGCACCGCCGGCGAGCTGGGCGGTGTAGAGAAGGCCGCCGGCGAGGCCCTTGCGCTCCTCGGGCAGGGCGCTGATGCCGATCGTCAGCAGCGCTCCGAGCAGAGATCCGACCCCGAGGCCGATCAGCAGCAGGCCGGGCAGCAGCGCGAGGTAGGTGGGGTCGTCCGGCATCAGGGCGAGCAAGAGGCCGCCGACCGCGGAGACGGTGCCGGCGGCGATCGAGGTGAGTGACGGCGGCAGCCCGGTGAAGATGACGCCGGTCAACACCCCGCCGACCGCGAAGGCGACCATGGTGGGCATCTGCATCAGCCCGGATTCGATCGGGTCCGCCCCGAGCACGTTGGCGAAGACCTGGGGCGCGAAGGAGATGGCGATGTAATAGCTGCTGGTGAGGAGCGCCTCGCAGGCGAGCGCCACCGCCAGGGTCCGATTCGCGGCGATGTCCGGGGGCACGAGGGCGCGGTAGCCCCAGGCGCGCTGCTGCACGACGAAGCCGGCGAACAGCGCCGCGGAGAGCAGGAAGCCGACGATCGCTGCGGTGGATCCCCAACCCCACCCGGGCGCGTAGCGCAGCGTCACCAGCAGGGCAACCAGGGTGGCGGCGAGCAACGCCACTCCGGTCCAGTCGATCGAGCGGTCTCCTTTGTGGACGTGCTCGGGTCGTTGGCGCAGGACGGCGAAGCCGACCAAGAGGCAGATCGGGATGTTGAAGATGAAGACGGCGCGCCAGCCGAGCCACTCGATCAGCAGGCCGGCGTCGATCGGTCCGAGCGCCAGGCCGAGCCCGGATGCGAAGACGATCAAGGCGCCGGCCGCCGCTGCCCGCGACGGGCCGTAGTGGTCGAAGACCAGGGCGATGGCCGAGATCCAGAGCAACCCTCCGGCGATGCCCTCGAGCGCGCGCGCCGCGAGGAGGAACCACAGCTCGGGAGCGAGAGCGACCAGCAGTGAGGCAGCCGCGAACATGGCCGCACCCGCGGCGAAGACCCTGTCGGCCCCGTAGCCGTCGGTGAGGCGGCCGGCTGGGACCACGGACAGCGCGATCGCGATCGAGAAGCCCGTGATCACCCACTGCGCCGACCCGAGGCTGGCCGAGAAGTGCTCCTGGATCTCGGGGACGACGATGCCGGCGGCGACGAAGTCGTGGGCAAAGATGAACCCGCCCAGGCAAGCGGCGAGAACGGGGGCGGGAGACAATCTCCCGGGCGGCCGAGGAGCCATCCTGGCGACCCTATCCCGGCGCTCCACGGTCGAAAGGAGCGATCGCCCCGAAGCTGGGAGATCGACCAACGGCGATGAATCGCCGGCGCTCGCTCGGCTCGACTCACCCCTGGCGGGGAATCACGACCGAGGTGCTGAAACTCGCTCCCGTCCCGACGTCGGGTTCGAAGCCGGTCCGCAGCCGCAGGACCACTCGCCGCGCGTCCAGGTGCTTGCGAACGGCGGCCGAGAGGCGGCAGCGGATCGTCGCCACCCCGGCCGTTTCGACGGTCGCGACGGCGAGGCAGGCGCGCAGCGGTCCGGACGCGGTGACGATCTGGCCGAGCTGGACGACGGTCCCCGCGGCCGGGGTCTCGACGCGGGTGAGCAGCACTCCGCGCCCGAGTTTGGATCGGTCGACTTCGAGCCGCCGCGAGAGCTCGTAGCTGGGCGCATCGGGGGCCGGTGGCTGGGCCACGGGAGCCGGCTGCGGTTCGGCCGGCGCCTCCTCGATCCCCAGCCATTTGTCGAGCAGGCCGGGCCGCACGGCGAGGAAGTGGAGCACGTCGGCGACCGCGTCTTCGACTTCCTCGGGGCTGCGCGGCGCCCGGCTCAGCTGCTCGATTTCGAGCCCCTGCCAGGGCGCGAGCTGGGCGGCGATCACGCCGGCCCGCGCGGTCAGGCTCAGCTCGGCGACGGCGCTGCGGGTGCCCTGCAGCGCCTGCACGTAGGCGCCGGCGCAGGCTTCGTCGTCGAGGCACTGCTCGAAGAGCACGCCACCCGGCCCCGAGAACGGCGTCCACCAGGCGGCGACCGTCTGGTCGGTGCCCCAGGGCAGCATCTGGAAGCGGCCGGCGGCGTCGCTGTACAGGTAGTAGTTGTTGACTCCCGGGGCCGAGTAGCCGTCCCAGTGGCCGAGGTAGCGCTCGGCCGCCCACATCCGCGTCATCTCGCCGAGGTCGGCGACGGCCGCCATCCTGGTCGTGAAGTCGGGCGCCGGCGCGGCGGCGTCGGCGATCAGCGCTTCGAGGTCGGCGCGGTCGGCCTCGTCGCCCTCGTCGACCTCGAAGGAGGCGGCGCCGCCGGGCACGACGTCGGTTCCGTAGGCGCCCTCGTAGAGGTGCTGGCCGTCGGCGAGCGGGCCGAACCGCTTTTCGAGGGCGACGTCGTCGAGCGTCTCGACGTTGAGGTGCATGCCGAAGTCCTCGCCGTTGACGTAGACGTACGCGTAGCCGGTGTGGGGCGCGGGGACGCCGACCTCGCGGAACGCTTCGTAGCTCAGCGTCTCGTGCAGCATCGAGGGGTCCTGGACCATGTTGTTGAGGGTCAGCTTCTTCAGCCCGAGGAACTTCTGGCCTTTGACGAACTCGTTGAACTTCAGCTTGAAGGCCGCCTTGCCGTCGAGGTTGCGGAAGGAGCCGATGCCGCCCTTGAGGAGGACGCCGACTGTGATCGGCGCCCCGAGCGGGCCTACCCCGTCGGGCGTGCCATCGGTTTCGGCCAGGGCGAAGGTCCCCTCGACGTACTCGTCGGGTTCGGCTTCCAGTTCCTCGACCGACTGCTGGGGCAGCTGCAGGTCGATCGCCACCACGGTGGTCGGTTCGTACATCGTCGCGGCGCTCAGCGCC